>JASLFY010000058.1 GCA_030150425.1 Yimella sp.
ACGTTCACCGCGCGCGACCCGGACCACAGCGACAGCACGAAACCGATCGAGATGACGTCGGGTCGACCGCCGCGCAGCGCGTCGGAGATCGTCGGCATCAACACCTCGCGCAGGCTGTCCTCGGTCAGGAAGCGGGCGGCGTAGTCCTCGATCGCCGAGGTGACCCGGCCGACCGCGTTCTGCCCGAGCCAACCGCCCAGGTAACCGACACCGCCTAGCAGTCCGAAGATCAGCGGCGGGAACGACAGCAGCGCGAAGAAGCCGGCCTCTGCGGCCAGACCCGTCACGCGGTACTGCATGCAGACCCGGACGGTCTCGCGCACCAACCGGGCGAACGCAAGCGCCCCTCGCACCTGCGAGAGGACCTCCCGGACGGCCTTGTCGACACTCATCCGGGGTCCACCTGCGACCCGGCCTTCCTCAACACGCCCTCCACGGTAGTGGTCGGACCACCCAGCTCCGTGCACCACAATGGCGTGCCATGGACATCTGGCCGGGACACCCGTACCCCCTCGGGGCAACTTTCGACGGCACGGGCACCAATTTCGCCGTATTCTCCGCGACCGCAGAGCGGGTCGAGCTCTGCCTGCTCGACCCCGACGACGACGCCGACACCGGCTGGAGTGAGACTCGTCACGAACTGACCGAGGTCGACGGACACGTCTGGCACGCCTACCTGCCGCGGGTGCAGCCCGGTCAGCGTTACGGCTACCGGGTCCACGGCCCGTACGACCCCGCCGCGGGTCACCGCTGCAACCCCGCGAAGCTGCTGCTGGACCCGTACGCGAAGGCCTTCGACGGCCAGATCGACGGCGACGAGTCGCTGTTCTCGTACCGTTTCGACGACCCGGCGGCGTTCAACGAGGACGACTCCCTCGGCCACACGCTGCTGTCGGTGGTCGTCAACCCGTTCTTCGACTGGGCCCACGACCGGCCGCCGAGGCACGAGTACCACGACAGCGTCATCTACGAGATGCACGTCAAGGGTCTGACGATGACCCACCCGGACGTGCCGGAGGAGATCCGCGGCACGTACGCCGCCGTCGGCCACCCCGCGATCGTCGACCACCTCAAGCAGCTCGGCGTCACCGCGGTCGAACTGCTGCCGGTCCACCAGTTCGTGCAGGACTCCACGCTGGTCGACAAGGGACTGTCGAACTACTGGGGCTACAACACGATCGGCTTCCTGGCGCCGCACAACGCGTACAGCGGCTCGGGCACCGACGGCCAGCAGGTCACCGAGTTCAAGGCGATGGTCAAGGCGCTGCACGCCGCCGACATCGAGGTCATCCTCGACGTGGTCTACAACCACACTGCCGAGGGCAACGAGCTCGGCCCGACCCTCGCCTTCCGCGGGCTGGACAACCAGAGCTACTACCGACTGGTCGACAGCGACCCGGCGCACTACTACGACACCACCGGCACCGGCAACAGCCTGCTGATGCGCAGCCCGCACGTCCTGCAGCTGATCATGGACTCGCTGCGCTACTGGGTCACCGAGATGCACGTCGACGGTTTCCGCTTCGACCTGGCCGCCACGCTGGCCCGCCAGTTCCACGAGGTCGACCGCCTGTCGGCGTTCTTCGACATCATCCAGCAGGACCCGATCATCAGCCAGGTGAAGCTGATCGCCGAGCCGTGGGACCTCGGCGACGGCGGTTACCAGGTGGGCAACTTCCCGCCGCTGTGGACCGAGTGGAACGGGAAGTACCGCGACACGGTGCGTGACTTCTGGCGCGGCGAACCGGCCACCCTCGGCGAGTTCGCCTCCCGGCTGACCGGGTCCAGCGACCTGTACGAGCACTCCGGCCGTCGGCCGATCGCGTCGATCAACTTCGTCACAGCCCACGACGGCTTCACGCTGCGCGACCTGGTGTCGTACAACGAGAAGCACAACGACGCCAACGGCGAGGGCGGCAACGACGGCGAGTCGCACAACCGGTCCTGGAACTGCGGGGTCGAGGGGCCGACCGACGACCCGGAGGTCCGGGCCCTGCGCCTGCAGCAACAGCGCAACTTCCTGACCACCCTGCTGCTGAGCCAGGGAGTGCCGATGCTCGCGCACGGCGACGAGCTCGGCCGTACGCAGGAGGGCAACAACAACGTCTACTGCCAGGACAACGAGTTGTCCTGGGTCGACTGGGACCTCGACGAGGACCAGCAGTCGCTGGTCGAATTCGCCGCGTCGGTGATCGAGCTGCGGCGCGACCACCCGACGTTCCGGCGCCGCCGGTTCTTCCTCGGCCAGGCCGACCACGGCGGCGAGAGCACCCTCGGCGACATCGAGTGGTTCTCCCCCGACGGCCACCAGATGACCGAGCTCGACTGGCGCAACGGGCTCGCCCGGGCAGTCGCGGTCTTCCTGAACGGCGAGGCGATCATGGCGCCGGACGCCCAGGGCCGACCGGTGGTCGACGACCACTTCGTGCTGATCTTCAACGCCAACAACCAGCCGCTGCAGTTCACGGTGCCCGAGGTGGTGCCGGAGGCGCAGTGGTCGGTGGCGGTCCACACCGCGGCCGAGGCTCCGCTGGCCGACGACGAGCTGCTCACCGCCGGTGACGACCTCGCGGTCGCGGCCCGCTCGATCGTGGTGCTGCGCTGCGCGACCGAATCCGAGTGACCTCGAACTGACGCCGAATGGCGGGTTGGTGTTGTCAGAGCAACACCAACCCGCCATTCGGATGGTTCAGAGCTGGGCCAGCCGGGCCTTCTGCTCGTCGACGTCGAAGTCGGCCTCCGGCCAGGGCAGGTCCAGCTCGCGCAGGTGGGTCAGCAGGATCTGCTGCACGGCGAGCCGGGCGTACCACTTCTTGTTCGCCGGCACGACGTACCAGGGCGCGATGTCGGTCGAGGTCTTGTCCAGGAGCACCTGGTACGCCTCCTGGTAGTGGTCCCAGTACGCCCGCTCGTCCAGGTCACCGGGGTTGAACTTCCACCACTTGTCCGGCCGGTCGAGACGCTCGGCCAACCGCGCCTTCTGCTCGTCGGCGTCGATGTGCAACATGATCTTCACGATGCGGGTGCCGGCCTTGGTGACCGACTCCTCGAAGGTGTTGATCTGGCCGTAGCGCCGGGCCCACGTCGTGGCCGGCACCAGGTTGTGCACCCGGACGATCAGCACGTCCTCATAGTGCGACCGGTCGAAGACCCCGATGTAACCGGGCTTGGGCAGCGCCTTGCGAATGCGCCAGAGGAACGGGTGGCGCCGTTCCTCGGCCGACGGGGCCTTGAACGCGGTGAGCTCGACACCCTGCGGGTCGACGCTCCCGACGACGTGGCGCATGATGCCGCCCTTGCCGGACGTGTCCATGCCCTGCACGACCAGCAGGACCGACGGGCCGTCCCCGTCGCGACCGTTCGCGTAGAGCCGCTCCTGCAGATCGTCGATCTCGGCGGCGGTGGCGGCCAACAGGTCCTCGGCGTCTGCCTTCTTCCCCTTGAACCCGGGGGTGGACGACGCGTCGAGCGAGGCGAGTTCGAAACCGGCTGAGACCCGGAGCTTTTCGGCGATCTTGGCCGCCGGATCGTTCTTCTTCTTCGACTTCTTCTTGGCCATGCCCGATCGTCTCACGGTTGAATATCGGCATGCCCGAACTGCGCCAACTGCTGCCCGACGGCCGTCCGATGACACTCGCCGACCTGCCCTCCTGCTACCGCTGCGCCGACGACACCGACTGGTTCGTGCGTCTGAACTTCGTTGCGACAGTGGATGGTTCGGTTGTGGGCGCCGACGGTCGGTCGGGCTCGATCAACAACGACGTCGACGGCGCGGTCTTCCAGTTGCTGCGCGCCTGGGCCGACGTGGTCGTCGCCGGGGCGAACACCGTACGGGTGGAGGGTTACGACGCCCCGGTCACCGATCCGCGCTGGACCGAACTGCGGACCGGGCGCCCGGCGAACCCCGCCATGGCGGTGCTCAGCAGCGACGGACGGCTGCCGGACTCGGTCGACACCGGCGGACGGGACGACGTGTTCGCGCTCGATTCCTCCGGCGCGGACGGCGTACGCCGGGCGTTCGGGGAACTGCGCAGCCGTGGCTACCGCAGGGTGCTCTGCGAGGGCGGCCCCACGATCGCCGCCCTGGCGCTCGAGGCGGGCGTCGTCGACGAGGTGTGCCTCACGACCTCGCCCGTCCTGGTCGGCGGCGAGGCCCACCGGATGGTCGCCGGACCGACCTTCGAGCGACCCGCGCGGCTGGTCGGACTGATCGAGTCCGACTCGACTCTGCTCGCCCGTTGGGGCCTGCGTCAGGACGGCGCTCAGGGCACCAGCTGAGGCGCGCAGAACGTCCGTACGGCCCGTTCCCAGCGCGCGTCGTCGACGTTCCACGACCGGCAGTGCCGGGCCACCCGGAACTGCTCCAGACGCACGATGTCGGGCCGCGCCGCGGCCAGCTCCGCCGACGGCCCGAAGGGCACGAAGTCGTCGTCGACCGAGTGGATCAGCAGGATCGGCAGCGTGAGTTCGGCCGCCCGGGCAACCCAGTCGGCGCGGGCGAGGTCGATCGGTTCGTGCAGACCGAGCACCCCGCGGTGCAGCGGGCCGTGCATCAGGCTCTGACCCAGGCGCCCCACGACGGCCGGCACCCGGTTGAGCCCGGCCTGGAACGCCAACACATTGCGCCAGTTGATCACCGGCGAGTCGAGCACGATCCGCGAGACATGGTCGGCGAGCGCCGAGCGGTCGACGGTCTGCAGCACCGCCGCGCCACCCATCGACCACCCGAACAACTGCACGTCGCTGGCTCCCTCGGCGAGGACGTGGGCCATCGCCGCCTCGACGTCGAGCCACTCGGTCAGCCCGAGGTTGTACCGCCCGTCGCCACCGCGCGGCGCCTCGGCGTCGTTGCGGTAGCTGATCACCAGTGCGTTGATGCCGGCCGCACGCAGCGTCGGCAGCGCGCGCAGACATTCCGTGCGGTTCGCGCCGCGGCCGTGGACCAGCACGGCCCAGCGGGTGGCGTCGGGCACCCGCATCTCCCAGGCCGGCATCGGTCCCATCGGACCGGCGTACGTGGCCTCGGTCAGGTCGATCCCGAGCGCGGTGGCCGGCGGGCCGGCGTAGAACGCACCGTTCATCCGGGCGGGGCCGGTCGCGAGGTCGCCGAAGTCGACGCCGAGCAACTCGCGGGTGACCCGGCGCCGGTCGGCGAGCAGCACGTCACCGAGCCGGGCGTGGGTCGCCCCGCCGCCGCTCCACAGTCCGTAGCGCCCCGGCGCGGTCGTCTCGTCGTTGGCATCGAGGGTCACCGTCAGGTCGGAGAACTCCTGGATGGTGATGTCCTCGGCCGGCGGCTCCGGGGTGACGACCTTGCGGGCGAAGAAGGCCGCCAGCCCGGTCGCGCCGAAACTGCCGACGAGCGCCCCGGCGGCGGCCGCTCCGGCGATGTGTCGCGTCTTCACTCCCCCATCGTGTCAGGCGAACCGGTCTCCTGACCGGGGAGTGCGCTCAGGAGGTGGTCGATCCGAGCCCGGGCACGATGTCGGACAGGGCGTAGTCGAGCGGCTGCTCCAACTGTTCGTACGTGCACGACTCCGGGGTGCGGTCGTCGCGCCAGCGCACGAAGTGGGCCAGGTGGCGGAAGCGGGTGCCCTCCATGTGTTCGTACTTCACCTCGAGCACCCGCTCGGGGCGCAGCGGCACGAACGACAGGTCCTTGGTCGCGTTCCATCGGCTGACGTTGCCGGGCAGTCGCTGTCCCTGGTGCGCTTCGGCCTCGGCCCACTGCGACCAGGGGTGTTCGTCACCCTCGCCGGCGACCAGCGGCTCGAGTTCGTCCACCAGCTCCGCGCGACGCTTGGCGGTGAACGCGCCCACCACGCCGACGTGCTGCAACTGACCGTCGTCGTTGAACAGACCGAGCAGCAGCGACCCGACCAGCGGCTTCTCCTCGGTCGAGGTCTTGTGCCACCGGAAACCGGCGAGCACGCAGTCGGCGGTGCGGGTGTGCTTGATCTTGAACATGACCCGCTTGTTCTGCTGGTAGGTGCCGTCCAGTGGCTTCGCGACGACACCGTCGAGGTGGGCGCCCTCCAGCTCGACGAACCTGCGGTTGGCCGCCTCGACGGCGTCGGTGGTCGGGGTCAGGTGGAGCGGGGGTCGTACGTCGGCGAGCGCCGTTACCAGCGCCGCGCGGCGTTCGCCGAACGGCCGGTCGGTGTAGTCGTCGTCGCCGAGGGCGAGCAGGTCGAACGCGATGAACGAGGCGGGGGTCTGCCCGGCGAGCAGTTCGACCCGCGACTTGGCCGGGTGGATGCGCTGCTGCAACGCCTCGAAGTCGAGTCCGCCGGGGGTGGCGATCACGATCTCGCCGTCGAGCACGCAGCGCTCCGGCAGCTCGGCCTTGACCGCCTCGACCAGCTCCGGGAAGTAGCGGGTCATCGGCCGCTCGTTGCGACTGCCGAACTCCACCTCGTCACCGTCCCGGAAGACGATGCAGCGGAAGCCGTCCCACTTCGGTTCGTACGACGCGCCGGGCGGGATCGTCGGCACGGACTTGGCCAGCATCGGGGCGACCGGCGGCATCACGGGGAGCTTCATGCTCCGAGCCTCCCACGCGACACCGACAGCGGAAGCGATACCGGCACCGGCACAGGACTCACGGCTGCTTCCGCCGTCCGTCCTCGTCCCAGTGGTCGGCCACCTTCTTGCTCGGCTGCACCCGCGGCGGCTCCCCCGGCATCTTCGGGTAGTCCGGTGGGAAGTTGAGTTCGCCGAGACCTCGTTCCTCGACGTCCTTGTCCCACAAGGCGATTGCCGCAGTGATGTCTCCAGGTGTGCCGCGGTCGGCCCACGCGTCACCGTCGGCGGCGAGCAGGTCCGGAACGGTTCGTACGGTGAAGTCGCCGACGGCGACGTCGCGCAGCCGCTCCCACGGCAGCGGCATCGAGACCGGTGCGCCCGGCAGCGGGCGGGGCGAGTAGGCGCCGGCGATCGTACGGTCGCGACAGGCCTGGTTGAAGTCGACGAAGATGCGCTCGCCGCGCTCCTCCTTCCACCACGCGGTGGTGACCAGGTCGGGCATCCGCCGTTCCAGTTCACGGGCGACACCGATCACGCCGTGGCGTACGTCGAGGAACTCGTGGGTGGGTTCGATCGAGGCGTAGACGTGCAGCCCGCGGTTGCCGCTGGTCTTGACCCGCGGCACGAACCCGATCCCGGTGAGCACCTCCCGCAGCGCGTGCGCGGCCTCCACCACGTCCCCGAAGGTGCGGCCGGGCTGCGGGTCCAGGTCGATCCGGAACTCGTCGGGGTTGTCGTTGTCTGCGGCGCCCACCGGCCACGGGTGGAAGGTCACAGTGTTCATCTGGGCGCACCAGACGGCCGCCGCCGGCTCGTCGAGCACCAGCTGCGGGTGCCTGCGGCCGGAGGGGTAGGTGCACTCGACGGTCCGGACGAACTCCGGCACCCCGCGCGGCGGATTCTTGGAGAAGAACTGCTCGCCGCCGATTCCCTCCGGAAAACGTTGCAGCGCAACGGGTCTGCCACCGTTCGCCCGGATGAACGGTTCGCCGACGGCGACCAGGTAGCGGGCCAGGTCGAGCTTGGTGATGCCGTCGTCGGGGTAGATCACCCGGTCCGGGCTCGACACCCGCATCTGTCGCACGCCGTGTGGACCGTCGACCTCGAGCGTCTCCGCCTTGCTGGCTGCCATGCGATCAGCGTACGGCCCGACCGACTTGACCAAATGCTGACCGAATCGTCGCCAGGTCTTCACCTCCGAGCCACCGTGTCGGCCCCGCGGATCACCTGCGACGGGCCTAGCCTCACGCGCGTTCGCCCGAATCCACAACGGGGCGAACGGAATCCCGTCAACACCCTCATGATCGGAAGACCCCACCCCATGGCTCCCTCCCCCACGTTCCGCCTGGCCGTCGCGGCCTCGGTCGGCGTCCTGGCCGCCACCGGCGCGGTCGCCGCGGCCCCCACCGCACGCGCCGCCTCCACCACGCTGACCATCTCCGAGGTCTACGGCGGTGGCGGAAACTCCGGCGCCTCGTTCGCCAGCGACTTCGTCGAGCTCTACAACCGCAGCTCCGCGGCGGTCGACCTGACCGGCTGGACGGTGCAGTACTACTCGGCGTCGGGCACGACCGCGCAGAAGACCTCCCTGTCCGGCACGGTCGCCCCCGGCACCCACTTCCTGGTCAAGGAGGCCGACGGCGCGAACACCTCGGCCACCCCGCTGCCGACGCCGGACGCCACCGGCACCATCCCGATGAGCGGCACTGCCGGCCGCGTCGTGCTGGTCAACGCCACCGGCGAGACGGTCGACCTGGTCGGCTACGGCAACGCCTCGGTGAGCGAGGGCGCCCCGGCGGCCGGCACCACCAACGCCACCTCCGCCACCCGGATCTCCCCGTGCACCGACACGGACAACAACGCCGCGGACTTCCAGACTGCGACCCCGACGCCGAGCAACGCTGCGGCCGGAGCGACGGCGTGCACCCCCGGCGGTGGCACCACTCCGCCGACCGGCACCGAGGCGACCATCGAGCAGATCCAGGGCGCCGGCCACACCTCGCCGTACAACGGCAAGCAGGTCGTCGGTGTCAAGGGCGTCGTGACCGCCACCTCCAGCACCGGCTTCTGGATCCAGTCGACCACCCCGGACGACGACCCGGCCACCAGCGAGGGCCTGTTCGTGTTCACCCGCACCGCCCCGACCGCCGTCGTCGGCGACGCGGTCGAGGTCTCCGGCAGCATCTCGGAGTACCGCCCCGGCGGCTCCGGTGGTACCACCAACCTGACCACCACCGAGCTGACCAACCCGAAGATCACGACGGTCAGCACCGGCAACGCGCTGCCCGCGCCGGTCGTCATCGGTGTCGACCGGATCGCCCCGCAGCAGAGCGTCTTCGCCGGAGACCCGGGTTCCGTCGAGGCCGGCGGCACCCCGTTCGACGTGACCAAGAACGCGATCGACTTCGACGAGTCGCTCGAGGGCATGCGGGTCTCGTTGCGGGACGCCAAGGCGGTCGGCCCGACCAACACCTCGTACGGCGAGACCCCGGTCGTGCCGGGCCAGAACGTCAGCGGGATCAAGGACCCGCGCGGCGGCCTCGTCTACGGCTCGTACGACAACCCCAACTCGGCGCGGCTGATCCTGGCCGACACCCTCGTCAAGGGACAGATCCCGACAGCGAACGTCGGTGACACCTACGCCGGGACGACCACCGGGATCATGGACTACGCCTTCGCCAACTTCGAGGTGCTGGTCACCGACCCGGCGCCGCTGAAGTCCGCCGGGCTGCAGCGCGAGGTCACCGCGACCCCGAGTGGCAGCGAGCTGTCGGTCGGCACGTTCAACGTCGAGAACCTCGCCCCGAGCGACCCGAACAGTAAGTTCCAGCGCCTGGCCCAGCAGGTCGTCACCAACCTGAAGGCACCGGACATCCTGGCGCTGGAGGAGATCCAGGACAACACCGGCGCGGCGAACGACGGCACCGTCGACTCCACCGCCACCACCGACAAGCTGATCGCGGCGATCAAGGCCGCCGGCGGCCCGTCGTACGCGGCCCGGTGGATCAACCCCGAGGACGGCAAGGACGGCGGCCAGCCGGGCGGCAACATCCGCCAGGTGTTCTTCTACCGCGCCGACCGCGGAGTCGGGTTCGTCGACAAGGCCGGCGCGACCGCGAACAGCTCGACCGCGGTCGTCGGCGCGGGCCGGAACACCACGATCACCCAGTCCCCCGGCCGGATCGACCCGACCAACCACGCCTGGGACAACTCGCGCAAGCCGCTGGTGGGCCAGTTCACCTGGAACGACCGCTCGTTCTTCGTGATCGCCAACCACTTCGCGTCCAAGGGTGGCGACGACCCGTTGTTCGGCCGGTTCCAGCAGCCGCTGCGTTCCTCGGAGGTCCAGCGCAACGCGCAGGCGCAGGTCGTCCGCGGTTTCGTCGACTCCCTGCTCAAGGCCGACGCGAACGCCAATGTCGTGGTGCTCGGTGACCTGAACGACTTCGAGTTCAGCAAGACCGCCGACATCCTCGTCGGCTCGGGCAGCACCGCGCTGACCGACCTGCCGCGCACGCTGCCGGCGAACGAGCGCTACACGTACGACTACCAGGGCAACAGCCAGGTGCTCGACCACATCCTGGTCAGCCCGAAGCTGGCGACGTCGCGCGCCAACAAGGCCCTGTCGTACGACATCGTCCACACCAACTCGGAGTTCTCCGACCAGGACTCCGACCACGACCCGCAGGTCGTCCGGCTCCCGGTGCAGGTGACCCGCTGATCCACGGCTGATCGCACGGCACGAACACGGCAGGGGCCGGGCGGAACATCCGCCCGGCCCCTGCTGTTGCCCCGTGCATGACCAAGGTGACCAAGACCGACCAGGAATGGCGCGAGCAGCTCAGCGCCGCCGAGTACGCCGTGCTGCGCCAGGGCGGCACCGAACGACCGTTCACCGGCGAGTACACCGACACCGAGACGCCGGGCGTCTACTCCTGCCGGGCCTGCGGCGCCGAGTTGTTCCGCAGCACCACCAAGTTCCACAGCCACTGCGGCTGGCCGTCGTTCTACGCCCCGTCGGAGGCCGACAACGTGACCCTCATCGAGGACCGCTCGCTGGGGATGGTCCGCACCGAGGTGCGGTGCGGGTCCTGCGACTCCCACCTGGGCCACGTCTTCGAGGGCGAGGGTTACGACACCCCGACCGACCAGCGCTACTGCATCAACTCGATCAGCCTGACCCTCGACCCGCAAGCCTGACCTCAGCGCAGCTTCGCGGCCAGCTCACCGATCGTGGTCTGCGGGCCGGTGAAGAACGGGATCTCCTCGCGCACGTGGCGGCGCGCGTCGACCGCGCGCAGCTCGCGCATCAGGTCGACGATGCGGTGCAGTTCGTCGGCCTCGAAGCAGAGCAGCCACTCGTAGTCGCCCAGGGCGAACGCCGAGATGGTGTTGGCGCGGACGTCACCGAAGTCCTTGGCCGCCAGGCCGTGCTCGCGCAGCATCCGGCGGCGGTCTTCCTCGGGCAGGACGTACCAGTCGTACGAGCGCACGAACGGATAGACGCAGGCGTACGTCGGGGCGGGTTCCCCGGCCAGGAAGGCCGGGATGTGGCCCCGGTTGAACTCCGCTGCGCGGTGCAGGCCCGCGTTCGACCAGACGCCGTCGAAGCTGTGGCCGAGCTCGGTGGCCAGGAAGCCGCGGTAGGCCTCCTGCAACTGCTCGATCGTGTCGGCGTGCCACCAGACCATGAGGTCGGCGTCGGCGCGCAGGCCGCCCACGTCGTACAGGCCACGCACCGTCACGCCGCGCTTCTTGTCCAGGCCGGCGAAGAACTTCTCCGCCTCCTTCACGGCCTTCTTGGAGTCCGGCATCGGCCGGTTCGCCTTGAAGACGGAGTACATCGCGTAGCGGATGGTGTTGTTGATCTCCTCGGCACGCTCGGCCGGCAGGTCGTTCGCGGTGCCGAGCGGGGCGGCGGCGGGGGCGTTGTCAGTCATCGATTCCTTCTCTGATCTGTGCGGACTGGATTCGGGTCAGGGGCGCTGCAGGACGGCGAGGACGTCGCGGGCGGCGGTGCGGCCGGAGCCGATGCACGCGGGGATCCCGACCCCGTCGTACGCGGCGCCGGCGACGGCGAGGGTCGGGTGGGTTTCGAGCGCCGTGCGGATGCCCTCGACGAGTTCGAGATGTCCGACGGCGTACTGGGGCAGGCCGCCGCCCCAGCGTTGTACGTGGTGGTCGAGCGGTTCCGGCAGCTCACCGACGGCGTCGGCCAGGTCGGCCAGCCCGGTGTCGACCAGCACGTCGTCGGGTCGCTGCAGCGCACGCACTTCACCGGCCCGCCCCATCGACACCCGTACGAAGGTGACGTCGGCGTGGTCCTCGACGAGCCAGGGCCACTTGCGGGACGAGAATGTTGCCGCCTTGATCGTGCGCCCGTCCAGCGGCGGCACCAGGAACCCCGAACTGCTCGGCAGGTGGGCCAGGTCGTCGGTGGCGAAGGCGTAGGTGACGATCGCCATCGAGGCGTAGTCGATGCAGGCGAGCGCCGCGGCGGCCGGTTCGCTGACGGAGCCGAGCAGGCGGGCGGCCGCGGCGGCCGGCGTGGCGAGCACCACCCCGTCGGCGGCCACCACCGAACCGTCGGCCAGTTCGATCCGCCACCCGGTTCCGGCCGCGGTCAGGTCGACAACGGTTGATCCGGTGCGAACCTCGACTCCCTTGTCCTGCAACGCTTCTCGCAACCGAACCGGCAGGCTGCCGACGCCTCCTCGCAGCCCGGCGAACACCGGACGCGGATCCTCCGGTCGGCTGCTGACCGAGGCGGCCGCGGCGGCGAGGCTCGAGCCGTTGCGTACGGCGTCGTACAGCGGGCGTACGCAGGCCTTCGCGGACAACCGGCGCGCGTGGCCGGCGTAGACGCCGCCGAGCAACGGCTCGACGAGGCGGTCGACGACCGCCGGTCCGACCGCCTGCTCGACCAGGTCGCCGACGGAGATGTCGTCAATGGCGTCGTCGAGCGTCACGGGCCGTTCGGTGCGGGCGCGGGCGACCTCGTCGTCGGTCAGCAGACCGGTCAACGACGTCGGGTCGGCGGGGACGCCCATCAGGGTGCCGCGCGGCATCGGGTGCATCCGGCCGCGCGACCAGACGGACGCGGGCACGGTGGCCGGGGCGACGGCGTCGAGGCCGAGTTCGCCGAGCAGTTCCGGGGCCTCCGGGCGACGGGCGAGCATCGACTCCGCGCCGAGGTCGACCGAAATCCCCGCGACCCGACCGGTGTGCAACTTGCCGCCCACCCGGTCGGTCGACTCGAGGACGGTCACGTCGCGCACGCCCTGTCGGGTCAGCTCCCACGCAGCACTGAGGCCGGCGATGCCGGCACCGATGACGACGATGCTTCCCACCCCGTCATCGTCCCACTGCACGACGCGGCGTCGTAGCAGGGGTCAGCCCAGGCCGGCCGCGATCGCCGCCGCCCGCAACACCGGCAGG
>JASLFY010000084.1 GCA_030150425.1 Yimella sp.
GAGGACGCCCACGACGGCGACGTGATCGCCCACATGACCCACTCCGACCGGGCCGAGTTGCACGACTGGATCCTGGCCCACGGCGGCAGCGCGGACGACGCAACCACGTTGCGCCGCAAGGTGGTTCGTGCTCGTGGTGAACACGAGGCGGAGGACCGGATCACCGCGCTCTGGGCGATCGACGACGCCGACGAACGCATCCGGGTGGGCACCGAGTTGCGCGACGCCTACCCGACGGACGCGCGGGTGCTGTACGAGTACGCCAGAACGTTCGACAGCGCCGGGCGCGAGCAGGAGGCTCTGGCCGCGTACGACGAAGCCCTGGCGGCGGGGCTTCGCGAGCCGTTCCACCGTCGGTGCCTGCTGCAGAAGGCCTCGACTCTGCGTCACCTCGGACGGCTGGAGGAGTCCCGGGCGATCCTCGACGCGCTCTGGGCCGACTGGCCGGACAGCGACGCGATCGCGTTGTTCCGGGCGATCACCCAGCACGACCAGGGACTAGACGCGCAGGCGGCCGGTGACCTGGCGCGCCATCTGGTGGCCAGGTCCACCGACCCCGACGTCGAGAGGTACCGCCGCTCGCTCACCCGGTTCACGGGCGAGATCTGATCGCTCAGGCCTCGCCGTCGGCGGAGTCGGCCGTCTCGGCCGGCGACTCCAGCGCCTGACGCATCTCCCGCTCGTCCTCCGCCGACGTGGTCGCCGCCTCGGCGACCAGCTCGGCCGGGTCGAGGTCGGGGTCGCCCGGGCGGGCGTCGTCCTCGCGGGCCCCGGCCGAGGCGCGACTGGTGAACTCCTCGAGCTCGGCCAGCACCTTCGCGTGCTGGTCGACGCAGAGCACCACCACGTCGCTGGGGTTAGCGCGGTGTATCGCGTGGCGGATGGCCTCGAGCTCGTCGGGCACGATCTCGACGATGCGGCAGCGGGCGCCGTCGGCGATCGCCTCCTTCGCGCCCTCGGCCAGCAGTGCGGCGGCGGCTCCGGGCTCGCGACGGCGCAGGTTCTGGTCCTCGCGGAGGATCAGCACGTCGAAGTGTCGTGCGGCGATGCGGGCGAGTTCGCGGATGTCGTCGTCGCGGCGGTCACCGGCCGCGCCCACGACGCCGATCCGGGAGATCCGCTCGGCGGTGCGTCCCTGCTTCTGCTCGACGTACTTCTCCACGAACTCACCGAGGCGCTCCATGCCCGGCGGGTTGTGGCAGTAGTCGACGAACACCTCGGCGCCCTTGACCTCGACCAGGTTGAGGCGGCCGGGGGACAGGTAGTACGACGTGGTGAACGTCCGCAGGCCCTGGCGGATGTCGTGCAACGGCGCACCGGCGGCGAAGGCCGCGCCGGCCGCGGCGAGGGCGTTGGCGACGTTCATCCGGGCCGCGCCGCCGAAGGTCGACGGGAGCAGGTGGGTCCACGCCAACGGCATCGACCGACGGCCCTGCTTCAGGACGATCATCTCGCCGCGGTCGCTCGGTTCGAGTACCACCGCGCGCGCGCCGCGCCGGCACCGCTCGTCGATGAACTCGCGTACGGCCGATCCCGGCGGCTCCATCGAGAACCAGACGATGGTGCCGCTGCAACGCCGGCGCATCTGCCGCACCAGCGGATCGTCGGCGTTCAGCACGGCGTAGCCGTCGCGCGGAACCGCTTCCACCACGACGGACTTCACCCGGGCGAGGTCCTCGAGCGAGTCGACGCCGCGCATGCCGAGGTGGTCGGCCTGGATGTTGGTGACGACCGCGATGTCGTTGCGGTCGTAGCCGAGGCCCTCGCGCAGGATGCCGCCGCGGGCGACCTCCATCACCGCGAAGTCGACGCGCGGGTTCTGCAGCACCATCCGGGCCGACCGCGGACCGGAGGCGTCCGCGCGGATCACCAGACGTTCGTCGACCACGATGCCGTCGGTCGACGTCATGCCGACCTTCCGGCCGAGCCCCTTCATGATGTGGGCCAGCATCCGCGACGTCGTGGTCTTGCCGTTGGTGCCGGTGACCGCGACGATCGGGACCCGGCTGGGCGCGCCGGGCGGGAACAGCAGGTCGACGACCGGCTTGGCGATGAACTGCGGCTCACCCACGGTCGGGTGGGTGTGCATCCGGAAGCCCGGGGCTGCGTTCACCTCGCAGATCGCGCCGCCGGTCTCGCGCACCGGAGCCGTGATGTCCGGGCAGATGAAGTCGATCCCGGCGACGTCGAGACCGATCATCCGCGCCGCTTCCTCGGCGATCTCGATGTTGTCCGGGTGGGCGTCGAAGGTGCGGTCGACGCTGATGCCACCGGTCGACATGTTGCCGGTGAGCGCGAGCTTGACCATCTCGCCGGCCGGCGGGACGTCGTCCATCGCGTAGCCCTGGTCTCGCACCAGTTCGATCGCTGCGTCGTCGACCTTGATGCGGGTCAACACCTTCTCGTGGCCGACACCGCGCCGCGGGTCGGAGTTGGTGATGTCGACCAGTTCGGCGACGGTGTGGCTGCCGTCGCCGGTCACGTGGGCCGGGACGCGCTCGGCGATCGCGGCCATCCGGCCACCCACGATCAGGCAGCGGTAGTCCTTGCCGGTGATGAACGACTCGACCTGCACCACACCGCGCCGCGACTGCTCGTACGCGATCGGGAAGGCGTCGCGTACGTCCTGCTCGGAGGCGAGGTTGAGGCAGACGCCGCGGCCGTGGTTGCCGTCCAGCGGCTTCACGACGACCGGGAAGCCGATCCGGCGCGCGGCAACAGCGGCGCCGTCGGCCGTACGCACGGTCTCGGCCTGCGGCACCGGGAGGCCGGCGGAGGCCAGCAGCTTGGTGGTGAGGTTCTTGTCGCCGGCGATGTCGACCGCCAGCGCGGAGGTCTGCGACGTCATCGTGGCGCGGATCCGCTGGGCGTGGACGCCGTGGCCGAGCTGCACCAGGGACGCGCTGTTGAGCCGGGTCCACGGAATGTCCCGGCTGGCCGCCTCCTCGACGATCGCGTTGGTAGACGGGCCGAAGGCGAACCGGCTCGCCCGGCTCAGGAACCCGTCGAGTTCGGCGGGGAAGTCGAATCCCTCGGTGTGGGCCACCAGGTCGTTGACGAGTTGTACGGCCAGCTCGCCGGCGGCGAGGCCGACCCGCTCGTCGAGGAAGCCGTAGATGACGTTGTAGACGCCGGCCCGCGACTTGTCGGCGCGGGTCTTGCCGCGGCGCAGGTCGTGGCCCGCCTCCTGCTGCAACTGCAGGGCGACGTGTTCGGCGACGTGGCCCAACCAGGTGCCTTCGCGCAACCGCTCGACGAAGCCACCCTTGTGACCGCGCGAGCACGTGTGGTTCTCCAGGCCGGGCAACAGCTCGACCAGGCGGTCGGTGAAGCCGTCGATCCGGTCGGTGGGAAAGTCCTCCAGTCCGCCGAGGTCGACCGTGAGGTGGATCGCCGGCTCGTACGACCACACATTGGGACCGCGGTAGACCCGGGTGGAGAGGATCTTCAGGTCGGGCGTCGGCTGCGACACGGGCGGCTCCTTCGGTTTCAGTGGTGACGCAGCGCAGCGGCTGCGGTGGCGGTGTCGTGCCGGTCACGGCCGGACTGCACCGCGAGGTCGGCGTGCTTCTCGACGAACTCCACCAGGGTGGCCGTGCTCAGGTCGAAGGTCGCGCCGAACGGAAGAGTGTGGACGACGGCCCCGGTCACCAGCAGCGGGGCATCGCGTCGGGCTTCGTGGGCGTCGGTGATGGCGTTGCGGGCGTCGACCACGAACACAGCGCCGCTGCCGACGACCGTCAGTTCGCGTTCGTCGGTGATCTCGGCGGCGGTGTCCTCGTCGATGCCCATGCCGAGCAGCGACGGGGAGCCGGCGACCAGCGACAGCAGGCGGCCGTACCGGGCACGTTGGTCGAAGTGCTGGTCGACGATGACGCCGGGCAGCAGGCCCAGGCCGACGGTCAGTTGGGAGGAGCGCTGTCGCGGGGTCACGCCCTCCTCACCCATCGAGATCATGAACTGGCTCATGATCGAGGCGCCGGCGGAGGTGCCCGCGACCACGGCGCCGCGCTGGTAGGCGCGCAGCAGCGCCTCGCCCAGCGGGGTGCCGACGATCAGCTGGCTCAGCTTCAGCTGGTTGCCGCCGGAGATGAAGATGCCGGTCGCGTTGTCGACGACGGCCGCCAGGTCGGCGTCGGCGCTGGACTGCCGACTGGTCGGGTTCACCGAGCTGACCTCGGCGCATCCGAGGCGGGAGAAGACGGTCGAGTAGACCTCCACCACCTCGTCCGGAACCGACGAAGCCGTCGGGATCACCACGACCCGGGCCTTGCGGCCACCGGCCAACCGGACGAACCGGCGCAGCACGGTCACCCGACCGACCTTGTCCTCGGCACCACCGATGATGAGCAGCGAGCGTGATCCTGGTTTACGCATGGTCGGATTCTAGGGAGCGCGGCGCGTCGAGGCCGAGCAGTTCCAACACCGTGTCCAGCCGGGGGCCGTCGATCACCGCGTCGGCCCGCTCCCGCAGAACCGGCTTGGCGTTGAACGCGATTCCCGTGGCGGCCGCCTCGAACATGTCGAGGTCGTTGGCGCCGTCGCCGACCGCCACGGTGCGTTCGGCGGGGATGTCGTGGGCCGCGGCCCAGGTGCGCAACCGGGCGGCCTTCTCCGCCCGGTCGACGACCGGAGCGGCCAGCGCGCCGGTGAGCACGCCGTCGCGCACCTCGAGCCGATTCGCGTGGGCGTGGTCGAGTCCGAGGTCGGCGGCCAGCGGTCCGACGACTTCCAGGAATCCGCCCGAGACGACGCCGACGATCCAGTCGCGGGCGTGGAGTTCGGCGACGAGTCGTTCGGCGCCCGCCGACAGTCGTACGGCGGCGCGTACGGCGGCGAACACCTCGACCGGCAACCCGGCCAGGGCCGCGACCCGTCGCTCCAGCGATTCGGCGAAGTCGAGTTCGCCGCGCATCGCGGCCTCGGTCACCGCGGCGACCTCGCTCTCCCGGCCGGCGTGGGCCGCCAGCAGTTCGATGACCTCCTGCTGGATCAACGTCGAGTCGACATCCATCACCAACAACCCGGGGCCCTGCTGCACGGCCGCGCGCAGCTGCGGCAGACGACTCACTGGCTCAGAACCATGCCCTTGCGCACGACGACGATCCCGGAATCGGTGACGGTGAACCCGCGCGCCCGGTCGGCCTCGAGGTCGAAACCGATCTCCATCCCCGCCGGAACGCTGACGTCCTTGTCGATGATCGCCCGACGGATCCGGCAGTTGCGGTGGACCTCGACGTTGTTCAGCAGCACCGAGTCGCTCACCTCCGTGAAGCTGTGGGTGCGGACGTTGGGGGAGAGCACCGAGTTGCGGATCGTCGATCCGGAGATGATGCATCCCTGCGACACGATGGAGCCGAGCGCGAACCCGGCGGTCTGCGAGGCGCCGGTCGTGAACTTCGCCGGCGGGTAGTTGCCGGCACTGGTCCG
>JASLFY010000121.1 GCA_030150425.1 Yimella sp.
TGACCGGCTCGGTCGACAACGGCCGACCCGACGCGACCCAGGCGTCCAGTCCGCCGTCGAGAACCGCGACCCGGTCGTGACCGTAGTAACGCAACAGCCACCAACACCGGCTGGCCGCAAGGGAATTCGCTCCGTCGTACACGACGACGCCCTGGTCCTCGCGTACGCCGGCCGCGCGCATCGCGCGCTGGAAGGTCGCGGCGTCGGGCATCGGGTGTCGACCGTCGGCGCCGGGGGTACCGCTCAACGCGTCCTCGAACTCGACCCACGCGGCGCCGGGCAGATGACCGGCGTCGTACGCGGACCGTTGCGACGGGGCGTTCAACTGCCACCGGGTGTCGAGCAGCGCGGGTGGGTTGTCGCCGGCGAGCAACTCGGCCAGGCGGTCCACGTCGATCAGCGGTCGGGTCGTCATGGCCACGAGCGTACGGCCGTACGACCGGCCGGGACAGGGGTTCGGTGTCTACCCTGGGGGTATGTGCCGAAACATCCGCCCGCTGAACAACTTCGAGCCGCCGGCGACCGATGACGAGGTGCAGGCGGCCGCCCTGCAGTACGTCCGCAAGATCGCCGGCACCACCAAGCCGTCGGCGGCGAACCAGGAGGCCTTCGACGCGGCGGTCGCCGCGGTCACGGCCGCCAGCCGGGACCTGATCGACGCCCTGGTCACCACCGCGCCGCCGAAGAACCGTGAGGTCGAGGCCGAGAAGGCCCGCTCCCGCGCCCGCGCGCGGTACGCCTCGTGACCGGCGAACCTCGGGTCGAACCGGTCGACACCGCGGCGCGGATCCAGCTGCGTGGCTGGCTCGGTGACGCCGCAGCGCTGGGGATCGACCTGGACGACGCGGAGACCATCCAGGACGCGTACGAGCAGTACTTCGACCGGGTCCTGGCGACCCCGGAGGACGAACGCACCGACCCGACGCAGACGCTGACCGCGATCGCGATGGCGCTGGGGGAGCACCTGCGGCGCAACTCCCCGGCGGACTGGCGGGTGGTGACCGACGACCAGGGCCGCGACCTCGCGCTGACCTCGCCCGGCCACCAGTCGATCCTGTTCCCGATCGACCCGATCGCCGCGTCCTGGGAACAGCAGCGCCGGCTCTGGCTCACCGACTTCGTCGACCTCGCCGTGGACCAGTTCGTCGACGGACCGACCGCCTGATGACGGAGACCACCGGCGAGCCGCTGCTGGCGGCGGTCGACCCGACGCTCGAGCAGCGCAAGAACCGGGCGAACCGGATGAACGGGTCGACCCTGCTCGGGTTGGCGATCGCGCGTCTGGGGCGCTGCCGCGTCACCCGCGGCGAGCGCGGGATGGTGCTCGCGGACCACTACCGGTTCGGCTTTCCGGCCGGTGGCGCGTTCACCGTCGGCAGCGTCGCGATCACCGCCGGTGACTGGCCGGAACTGCTGGCCGACCGGCCGACACTGATCCGCCACGAGGAGCGCCACTCCTACCAGTACGCCCGCTTCGGCGGACTGCCCTTCATCCCGCTGTACGTCGGCGCGTTGGCGTGGTCGAAGCTCACCACCGGCGACTACTGGTCGCGCAACTGGTTCGAGCGTGACGCGGGCCTGGGCATCGGCGGTTACGTCGAGGCCGGTCTGCGCCCGGCGCTGCAGGTGTTCGCCCGGACGGGCCGCGAATGACGACGTACGGCACCGCCGACCGCGCCCGCTTCGTCGGCGAGGACCCGGCCCAGAAGAGCGCGGACCGCGACGACTTCGCGCGCGACCGCGGCCGCGTGCTGCACTCCGCGTCGCTGCGCCGTCTGGCGGCGAAAACCCAAGTGCTGCAACCGGACACCGACGACTTCGTCCGCAACCGGTTGACCCATTCGCTCGAGGTCGCGCAGATCGGTCGCGAGTTCGGGCAGGCCCTCGGCTGTAACGCCGACGTGGTCGACACCGCGTGCCTGGCCCACGACCTGGGGCACCCGCCGTACGGACACAACGGGGAGCAGGCGCTCGACGAGGTGGCCGCGTCGATCGGCGGCTTCGAGGGCAACGCGCAGACCTTCCGGCTGCTGACCCGGTTGGAGGCGAAGCGCTCCGACGCCGACGGTCGATCGGTCGGCTTGAACCTGACGCGGGCGAGTCTGGACGCCGTGTCGAAGTACCCGTGGACGGCCGGAGCCGGGCCGTACGCGACGAAGAAGTTCGGCTGCTACGCCGACGACCGGCCGATCTTCGACTGGGTCCGCGACGGTGCACCGGAGGGTCGCCGGTGCGTCGAGGCGCAGGTGATGGACTGGGCCGACGACGTCGCCTACTCCGTCCACGACGTCGAGGACGGCGTCACCTCGGGGCTGATCGACCTGCGGGTGCTGGACTCCGCCGACGGGGTCGGCGACCTGGCCGCGCTCGCCCGCGAGCTGTACGCGCCGCACCTCGACCACGCCCAGTTGGAGGAGGCGGCGAAGGCCCTGTGGGGCAGCGGCGCCGTGCCGCGGCGGACCACGAACCCGCGCGACGACGTCGCCGCGTTGAAGGACATGACCAGCCGGCTGATCGGGTGGTTCGTGAAGTCGGCGGAGAAGGCGACCCGGCAGCGGTACGGCGACGGCGACCTCACCCGGTTCGCGGCCGACGTCGTGATCCCCGAACGGGTGCTCGCCGAGTGCGTGTTGCTGAAGGCGCTCGCCGCCCGCTACGTGATGCTGACCGACGAGCGGCACGCGTTGATGGCGCGGCAGCGGGTGGAGTTGAAGGCGCTCGCGGCCCACCTGAGCGAGAATCCGCAGGAGCTCGACCCGATCTTCGCCCAGGAACACGACGCGGCGCCCGACGACGACGCCCGGTTGCGGGTGGTGATCGACCAGATCGCGTCGATGACCGACCTGCGGGCCAGGGCGCTGACCCGGAGCCTGCGGCTGGCGACATAGACTCGGGCGGTGCGTGAGGAGGTGGAGCCGTGGCCGGTCTGATCCGAAGCGACGACATCACCACCGTCAAGGAGCGAGCGTCGCTGGAGGACGTCGTCCGCGAACACGTCACGCTGCGCGCCGCGGGCCCCGGGTCGCTCAAGGGCCTCTGCCCCTTCCACGACGAGAAGACCCCGAGTTTCACCGTACGGCCGTCGGTCGGGGCGTACCACTGCTTCGGCTGCGGGAAGTCCGGCGACGTCATCTCCTTCGTGATGGAGATCGACCACCTCACGTTCGCCGAGGCCGTCGAGCGGCTGGCCGCCAAGGCCGGCGTCGAACTGCATTACGAGGAGGGCTCCGGCCCGCGTCCGGAGTCCATCGGCCGCCGTACGCGACTGCTCGAGGCCCACCGCGTCGCGGCGGAGTACTACCAGGAGGCGCTGCTGCGCCACCCCGAGGCGCGCACCGCGCGCGACTACCTGCGCGGCCGCGACTTCAACAGCAAGGCCTGCGAACCCTTCGGTGTCGGCTTCGCACCGCGCGGCGGCCACGACCTCGCAGATGTGTTGCAACGCAAGGGTTTCAGCCGTGAGGAGATGGTCGCGGCGGGGCTGGTCGGTGAGGGCCGCCGCGGTGTGTACGACCGTTTCCGCGGCCGGGTCGTATGGCCGATCCGCGACATCACCGGCGACACCATCGGCTTCGGTGCCCGGCGCATCGTCGACGACGACCGGATCGAGGCGAAGTACCTCAACACCTCCGAGACGGCGATCTACAAGAAGACCCACGTGCTCTACGGCCTCGATCTGGCGAAGAAGGCGATCGCGGCCGACCGCAAGGTCGTCGTGGTCGAGGGCTACACCGACGTCATGGCCTGTCACCTGGCCGGAGTGCCCCACGCCGTGGCGACCTGTGGCACCGCGTTCGGCGCCGACCACATCAAGTCGTTGCGCCGGCTGATCCGCGACGAGCAGGGGCAGGCGCCGGGCAAGGTCATCTTCACCTTCGACGGTGACGCCGCCGGTCAGAAGGCCGCGATGAAGGCGTTCGACATGGACCAGCAGTGGGCCGCCCAGTCGCTGGTCGCCGTCGCCCGCGACGGCATGGACCCGTGTGAACTGCGGCTGGCCGAGGGACCCGAGGGGGTCGCCGGGCTGATCGACTCGGCGACGCCGATGTTCGAGTTCGCGGCGCGCACCACGCTCGCCCGGTTCGACCTGTCCAGCATCGAGGGCCGCGCCCACGGCATGCGGGCGGTCGCCCCGATCCTCAAGGGGATCCGCGACCAGTCGCTGCGCGCGCTCTACACCCGTGAGGTGTCCGGGTGGCTGGGCGTGCCGCTCGACCAGCTCGAGCGCGAGGTCCGTACGGCCTCCAAGATCGTCGTCCCCGAACCGCGTACGCGGCAGTCGGAGCCCGCGGCCGAGCCGGCCCGCTCGGTGGTGCCGAACCGGCGTGACCCGCTGGTGATGGCCGAGTCGCAGTTGCTCAGCTGCATGCTGCAGTTCCCGTCGGTGGTGCCCGGGCCGGAGCTGATGAAGCTCAGCCCGCAGGACTTCGCCGCTCCCGCTCACGCCGAGATCTTCGCCGCCGTCATGCAGGTCGGCGATCCCGCGTCGATGTCGTTGCGCGCGTGGGGGATCGCCGTACGCGACAACTCGCCGGAGCAGCTGCGCGACTACGTCTCGCAGCTGTCGGTGGAGGAGCTGCCGACGCTGATCGAGCGCTCGACCGGTCTGCCGGAGGCGCGCTTCCCGGCGTCGCTGATTCGGCGGGTGCGCGACGCCTCGCTGCGTCGGCAGTCGGCGCAGGTGATGGCGCAGTTGCGCCAGCAGTCGAGCGACCCGGAACTGACCCGCCAGTTGTCGGCGCGGCTGTTGGAGCTGCAGACCGAGCTGGCGCGTCTCGCGAGCGTCTGAGGAGGGCCGGGATGAAGTGGAAGCCGTTCGGACGAGAGCCGCGGGTGCCCGCAGCCGTGGTGAGCGCGGTGAAGCCCACCGGTGGCGAGAAGGTGTTGGCCCACGCGGTCGACGACAACACCGGCGGCATCGTAGTCGCGACCACCGCCGACGTGGTGTTGGTGCAGGGTGAACAGGTCGTCTGGCGGCGGCCGTGGATGGACGTCGACTCGGGGCAGTGGAGCCCGGACACCTGGACGCTCAGCATCACCTGGACCGACCGCAGCCGGGCCGCCCAGTTCACCTTCAAGCAGACCGCCGAGACCCGCCTGCCGGAGGTGTTCCACGAGCGGGTCCAGGCGTCGGTCGTGCTGTCCGCTCCGCTGCCGTTGACCGGTCCGGCCGGCACCGGCCGCGTGGTGATCCGCAAGGACCTGCGCAGCGGACGGCTGCACGAACAGCGGGTGCTCGGGCGGCGTACGGATCCGTCCGATCCGGCAGTCGCGCAGGCGATTTCGCAGGTGTCGGCGCAGCTGCGCGACCAGGTCGGGCTCTGACCTCCGCCGATTTCAGACATCGGCGGGAGGGCTGATACAGTTTCCGACGCACCACACGGGAGCATTCCCCTGTAGCTCAATTGGCAGAGCAGCCGGCTGTTAACCGGCAGGTTGTTGGTTCGAGTCCAACCGGGGGAGCACACACAATCGGCCGGGATCCACGCGATCCCGGCCGATTTGTTGTTGTTCACAGCTTCAGCGGTGCAGCCACCCCTGCAGCAGCCGGCCCATCGCGGGCAGGAAGAAGTACGTCATCAGTGGGGTGAGGATCAGCGTCGACACCAACACCCGCACCGGCACCGGTGAGTGTCCGGTGACCGGAGCCAGCAGGTAGGTGGCGACCAGCGAGATCGGGAAGAACGCCAGCCAGATCATGGTGGCCTGCTTCCAGCGCGGCGGCACCGGAGCGGCTGCGACTGGTGCCTCGATCGTCTCGCTGACCGGCTGGTCGAACCAGCCCTCGATGCCCACGCGGCGGTGCACCCGGTCGTGTTCGACGAGGCCTTCGGCGCTGCTCAGCCACCACTGCCGCTGGGACGAGTCCTCCCACTCCGCCAGCGCTGCGGCATCGGTGAAGCGGTACAGCATGTGCCACTCGTCCGAACCGTCGCGTGGTCGGACCCAACCGGTCCCGAGGAAGCCGGGGAAGCGTTCGGCGAGCGCGGTGCCCGCGTTGATCCAGGCGTGCATCTGGGGTTCGTGGCCGGGCTGGACGCGTCGGGTGATGGCGACGGTCACGGCCTCGGGAGCAGACGTGGTGGTCATACCTTCCATGGTCGCCGATGGCGCGGGGTGCTTCGGACCACACCGGCCGCCGTACGCCGTGACCTCGCTCACCCGGACGCCTCAACCTCCTCTCAGCGGGCCCTCGTAGGTTGGTCGAATGGCATTCACCGAACCTGAGCAGACGAGGGCGACCAGGCGCACCAGCCGGCCGCGCTGGTCGAGTCGTCGCAAACGCCGCCTGGTCGTCTTCCTGACGGCTGTGCTGGTGTTGTTGCTGGCCGGTGGCGGTGTTCTCTACTACCACCTCAACAGCAACTTGCGGACCGAGGCGCTGACCCGGGGCGGGTCGACCAACACCGCCCTCGACTCCGGCAAGCCGATGAACATCCTGGTCCTCGGATCGGACAGCCGATCCAACGCCGAGGACTGCAAGATCGGTGGGGCCTGCTCCTCCGGGACCGGCAGCGCGAGTGCGTCCTCGGGCAGCACCCCGAACAGCTTCGCGTACGGCAACGCCGACGTGGAGTGGCTGGTCCACGTCTCCGCGGACCGCAAGCGGATCCAGGAGGTGAGTGTCCCGCGCGACACCATCGTCGACATCCCGGAGTGCACCGACCCGGCGACCGGTCAGACGGTGCCGGCGCACAAGGGCCGCATCAACTCCAGCATGCAGTACGGCCCGGACTGCACCGTCGCGACCATTCACCAGCTCACCGGTGTCCCGATCGACCACTTCGCGGTCGTCGACTTCTCCGGTGCCATCACGCTCAGCAATGCCGTCGGCGGTGTGAACGTCTGCGTCAGTGACGACGTGTACGACACCTACTCCCACCTGAAGCTGAAGAAGGGCGAGCACACGCTCAAGGGCGAGTCCGCGCTGCAGTTCCTGCGCACCCGGCACGCCTTCGGCGACGGCTCCGACCTCGGTCGCGCCGGTGCCCAGCACCTCTTCCTGGCCGCGCTGATGCGATCGATGACCGCCACCTCCACGCTGGTGAACCCGGTGAAGGTCTACGGCATCGCGAACGCGGGCACGCAGGCGCTGATCGTCGACAAGGGCCTCGGCTCGGTCGCGAAGCTCGCCCAGCTCGGCTACGAGGTCTCGAAGGTGCCCAACGACGGCGTGCAGTTCATGACGATGCCGACGGTCTACAACCCGCAGGACCGCAACACGGTGATCGAGGCGCCCGGCGCCCAGAAGTACTGGGACGACATCGCCGCGGACCGCCCGTTCGAGTCGGCGACCAAGTCGGCGAGCCCGTCGAGTTCCGGCAGTAGTTCGCCGACCAGCTCGGCGACGCCCTCGACGCCCACCGCCTCCGGCAGTTCGACGTCCACCGCACCGACGGTGACGACTGCCGACAAGGCGACCGGGTGCGCCCAGGTCAGCAAGGACAAGACGGTCGAGATCAACGGTGTACCGATGACGCCGACACAGGCGTACGCGGCCAGCACGAAGGTGCCCGACTCGGCGCCGTGATGCTCGCGGCGGTCGTGCGGGTCAGGCCCGTACGGCCGCCAGCAGCTCCGGACCGGTCCAGTCCCGGCGGCCGCCCACCTCGGCGGCGCGGACGAGTTCGACCAGCCGGTCGTTGACCGGCGTCGGGACTCCGTGCGCGCTGCCGAGGCGCGTCACCTCGCCGCTGATCCAGTCGATCTCGGTGGCTCGACCGGTCTGCAGGTCGTCCCACATCGACGACCGGGCAACCGGGTCGATCGCCAGCATCGCCGAGGCCGTACGCCGGAACATGGCGTCCGGCAGGCGCAGCAGGTGCGGGATGGCGGCCGGCGGCAGGGGAGTCAGCTTCGCGGCCGTACGTCCGGCGGCGCGCCCCACGGCCAGCAGTTCGCGCTGCGCGAGCGAGAGCACCGTACGGAAGTCGCGCTGCGCCAACTCCTCGCGCAGCGGCAGCCCCGACAACGCGTTGATCGGGTTGTTCAGGTTGAGCATCAGCTTCGCC
>JASLFY010000125.1 GCA_030150425.1 Yimella sp.
CTTCGACTTCTCCTTCTCCGGGTTGAAGACCGCGGTGGTCCGCTGGGTGCAGCAGTGCGAGCGCGACGGTCACCCGGTGCCGCTCGAGGACGTCGCCGCGAGCTTCGCCGCCGCGGTCGCCGACGTGCTGACCCGCAAGGCGGTCGACGCCTGCCGGGAGTACGGCATCAAGGACCTGCAGATCGGCGGCGGCGTCACCGCCAACACACAACTGCGGGCGATGGCCGAACAGCGGTGTGCCGCAGCGGGAATCAGCCTGCGCGTGCCCCGCGTACGGCTGTGCACCGACAACGGTGCGATGGTCGCCGCGCTCGGGGCTCAGGTCGTACAGCGTGGCCTGTCGCCGTCCGACCTGGCGCTCGCGACGGACTCGTCGTTGCCGGTGTCGCAGGTGGTCGTCGGCTGACCGGAGGAGACTTCTTCGGCCGGGGGAGCTTCACGAAGCTGCTCGGGTCGCGAAACCCTCCTCCGGGCGTCGGTCAGGCGACCGAGCAGGGCGTCAGCCCCATCCGGGTCTTCAGCTGCAACACCCGTACGACCGACGCCCGGACCTGCTTGTCGAACACCGGGTCCTTGCCGGCCAGGGCGGTGATCGCGGTCGCCATCTCGCGCGCCCCGGGCACCGAACCGGTCAGCGCGATGTCGCCGCCGGCGCGGATCATCCGGATGCCGCGTTGGGCCGCCGGGACCCCGCGTACGGCGACCGCGTTGAGGTCGTCGCTGACGACGACACCGTTCCAGTGCAGCTTGTCGCGCAGCGTCCCGTTGATCACGGCGGGGGAGAAGATCGCCTGGTTCGCGGGGTCGATCCTGGAGTAGTAGGCGGACGACACCATCACCATGCCGGGGTCCTGCGTGATTCCGGCGGCGAACGCCTGCAGGTACGCGTCGTCGGCGGTGGTCTGCGTGTCGCTGATGCCGGTGGCGGAGAAGTCGGTGTTGTTGCGGATCCGGCCGAGGCCCGGGAAGTGCTTCAGCGTGCCGACCACGCCCTGCCCCTGCATCGCCTGCAACACCTGCGAGAGCGCCGCTCCGGCCGCCTTCGGGTCACTGCCGTACTGCCGGTCGAAGCGGCCGATCGGGGCGTTGTTCGCCGCGGTGCCGGCCGGCACGACGTCGGCGACGGGCGCGAGGTTCACGTTGACGCCGACCGCCTTCAGCTCGCGGCCGATGGTGGCCCCGATCGTCGTACGAGCATCGGCCGTGCCCTGACCCTGCTGCAGCGCGCTGGGCAGGACGGTGAACCCGTCGCCCTTGAGCTGCTGCACCTTGCCGCCCTCCTGGTCGGCGCTGACCAGGAACTTCACGCCGCGCGTCGAGGTCGGATTCGCCTGTGTCTGAACGTGACTCGAGATCGCGCGGATCCGGGCGGCGTCGCGCCAGCCGCCGATGAAGAAGAAGTTGCCGAGGTGCAGGTCGGCGATGTCGTCGTCGAGCGAACTCGGGGAGTGGCCGGCCTGGAGTCCGACCATGATCAGCTGCCCGGAGCGCTGCGCGGGAGTCATCCCGTCGGCCAACTGCTGCACACACCGGCTGACCGGCGGCGCGGTCGAACTGGTGGAGGTCGCGCTCGACGCGGTCGGGGCGGTGGTGGTCGACGAGGTCGGTGAGGTGCCCGCCGTCGACGCCGTGGTCTGAGCCGCCGTCGACGAGGCGGACGGCGACGATGCAGACGTCGATGCGGTGTTCGACTGCTCGGAACAGGCGACGAGCAGCAGCGGCACGGCGAGCGCAGCGAGCTTCTTCACGTCGTCAGCCTAAGCAGCCGGCGGGCCGCCGAGGGGTTCCAGGAAGAGCACCACCTGATCGCCCGCGATCCGGGTGATCAGCAGGGTGGCCGCCTCCGACCCCTTCGCCTTGAGCTGTCGCCGCAACGCCGGTTCGTCGATCGTCACGCCGCGGGCCTTGATGGTCAGGACGCCGATCTGCTTGTCCCGCAGGTGAGCTCGCAGCGCCTTGAGGTTGTACGGCTGTGCGCCGACGATGCGGAACGAGCGGGCCCAGGGGAGCGTGATCTCGGTGTCGGAGGTGACGTGGCCGAGGCCAGGCGTCAGTTCCCGTCCGTCGAGCTGCGCGCTCAGGGCGTCGGTCAGCCCGGCCCGTACGACCGCCTTGTCGGCCTCGTGCAGGAACTCGCCGAGGTCGTCCAGGGACTCCAGCGGTGGCGGTGCGTCGTCGACCGGGCGCACGACGCTCTCCCGGCCGCCGCGGATCACGACGGCGCTGCGCTCGGTCGTCCCGGCGGTGGTGCCGAACCACAGCAGACACTCCAACACTTCGCCGTCGTACGAAACCCATTGCGGCTCAGCGCCGTCCGGCACCTGGCGCAGGTCGAGCGACGGACTGAGCTTGACACCCATCGGTCGCCCGGAGGCCCCCAACTCGGTGACGAACTCCCAACTGGGCTGCAACTGGTCGAGCCGGAACGTGCGTCGGGTGCGGCCCCGCGCGTCGGCGACGCCGGTGGTCCGGCGGGCGGGGTCCAGCCAGACGGCGGCGTCGGCGGGGATCTCCACCTCCTCGGCCCGCGCGCAGCGCACCTCGGCGGTGGTGTCGGCGAGGTTCGCCGCGGCGATCCGGGCGGTTGCCGGATCGGCGTCGACGGCGACGACATCCAGACCAGCATCGGCGAATGCCCGTGCGTCGGAACCGATTCCACACCCGAGGTCGTAGACGACCGTCGCGCCGGAGGCCGCCAGTCGGCGGGCGTGCAGCGCGGCGACGGCGGGCCGGGTGGCCTGCTCGAGACCGTCGGCGGTGAACAGCATGGTGTCGGCGGTGGCGCTGAACTTGGTGCGACCGCGGGCCCGCAGCTCGGACTGGGTGAGTGCCGCACCGACCAGTTCGGCGTCGTGCCCGGCCGCGCGCAGTCGGGAGTTCAGCGCGAAGACCGCGTTCGGGTCGTACGGCGGCAGCGAGTCCAGCAGTCCGCTGGCGACCAGGCGGTCGACGAGGGCGGCGTCCATCAGGCGGGGGACCAGGTCGAGGTCTTGCTGGAGAACGCCTCGAGCGCCTCGTCCGCCGGCAATGCGGCCAGGGCGTCGGCGACGGCGTCGTCGAAACCGCTGACGACCGGGGGACTGCCCAGCGGGATGTGGGTGTGCAGCAGCCCGGTGGGATGCACGTCGACCAGGTCGAACCCCTGCCGCCCGTCGACCCCGACAAGCGAACCGTTCGGCGCGCCGGCGTCGAGCGAGTAGCAGGACGCCGCCGCGACCGACACCGGGACGCCGGCGAACATGCCGTGGCTGCTGTGGTGCAGGTGGCCGGCGAGGATCCCGCGGACGTCGCTGCCCCGGATCACCGCCGCCAGGTCGTCCTGGCGCTGCAGGCCGAGCAGGTTCATCAGGTCGACGACGCAGGGGAGCGGCGGGTGGTGCAGCGCCAGCAGCGTGCCGTGTTCGGCGGGGGTGGCGAGTTCGCTTGCCAGCCAGTCGAGTTGGGCGTCGTCGAAGGATCCGTGGTGGTAGCCGTTCACGGTGGTGTCGAGCGCGATGACCCGCAGCCCGCGCAGGTCGTACGTACGGTCCTGGGGCGCCTGAGTGTCGGCACCGTCGAACAACCGGCGGGCGTACGGCCCCCGTTCGTCGTGATTGCCCATCACCCAGACGACCGCGCAGTCGAGCCGCTCCGCGACGGGTTCGACGGTCGCCCGCAACAGGTCGTACGCCGCGTCCTCCCCGCGGTCGGCGAGGTCGCCGGTGAACACCATCGCGTCGATTCGACGGCCGGTGCGTTCGAGTTGGGCGAGCGTCGCGGCCAGGTTGTCCGCCACCTCGATCACGCCGCCGAGGCGGCCGCCGTCGGCCAGCAGGTGCGGGTCGCTCAGGTGGGCGATCGTGTGGGTCGGATCGGGCGCGAAACGCATGGCTCCATTGTGCTCGTTCGAGCATTGGCACTCGACTTGCGGGAGTGCTAATCGGGGCATAGATTCAGTTCTGGCACTCAGCCCGTGACAGTGCCAGCTCGCAGCACCAGGGTCGACCCCCGCGACGGCGGCCCACCGGTGACGCGGACCGGCCGGCCACGGGACCGTATCTTTCCCCGGGCACACCGGGGTTCGACAGAAAGGATCCGCCGTGTCGGTGAACATCAAGCCGCTCGAGGACCGCATCGTTGTCAAGGCCGTCGAGGCCGAGCAGACGACCGCTTCCGGTCTGGTCATCCCGGACACCGCCAAGGAGAAGCCCCAGGAGGGCGAGGTCCTGGCCGTCGGCCCGGGCCGCATCGACGACAACGGTCAGCGCGTTCCGCTGGACATCGCCGTCGGCGACAAGGTCATCTACTCCAAGTACGGCGGCACCGAGGTCAAGTACTCAGGCCAGGAGCTGCTGATCCTGAGCGCGCGGGACATCCTCGCCGTCGTCGAGCGCTGATCGACAGCCTCACCTGATCTCGTACGGCGCCCCGGCCCGCCGCCCTCGCCCGGGCCGCGACCGGGGCGCACGTATGTCACCCACATCTGGGAGAAGGAACACCCATGGCAAAGACTCTTGAGTTCAACGACGACGCGCGCAAGTCGCTCGAGCGCGGCGTGGACGCCCTGGCCAACGCGGTCAAGGTGACGCTCGGCCCCAAGGGCCGCAACGTCGTCATCGACAAGAAGTGGGGCGCCCCCACGATCACCAACGACGGTGTCACCATCGCTCGCGAGGTCGAGCTGGACGACCCGTACGAGAACCTCGGCGCGCAGCTCGCCAAGGAGGTCGCCACCAAGACCAACGACGTCGCCGGTGACGGAACCACCACCGCGACCGTCCTCGCCCAGGCGATGGTCAAGGAAGGCCTGCGCAACGTCGCGGCCGGCGCGTCCCCGTCCGGCGTGAAGCGCGGCATGGACAAGGCCGTCGAGGCGGTCAACGACCAGCTGCTGCAGACCGCCCGCGAGGTCGACGGCAAGGACGAGATCGCCCAGGTCGCGTCGCTGTCCGCCCAGGACACCACCATCGGCGGCCTCATCGCCGACGCGTTCGACAAGGTCGGCAAGGACGGCGTCATCACCGTCGAGGAGTCCTCGACCGCGGTGACCGAGCTGGACTTCACCGAGGGCATGCAGTTCGACAAGGGCTACATCTCGCCCTACTTCGTCAGCGACCCGGAGCGCATGGAGGCCGTCCTGGAGGACGCCTACATCCTCATCAACCAGGGCAAGATCTCGGCGATCGCCGACGTCCTGCCGCTGCTGGAGAAGGTCGTCCAGGCCGGCAAGCCGCTGCTGATCATCGGTGAGGACGTCGACGGCGAGGCGCTGTCGACCCTGGTCGTCAACAAGATCCGCGGCACCTTCAACGTCGTCGCGGTCAAGGCGCCGGGCTTCGGCGACCGCCGCAAGGCGATGCTGCAGGACATCGCGATCCTGACCGGCGGTCAGGTCGTCGCCGAGGAGGTCGGCCTCAAGCTCGACCAGGCCGGCATCGAGGTGCTGGGCCAGGCCCGTCGCGTGGTCGTCACCAAGGACACCACCACGATCATCGACGGTCAGGGCGACAGCGCCGACGTCGAGGGCCGGGTCAAGGAGCTGAAGTCCGAGATCGAGCGCACCGACTCCGACTGGGACCGCGAGAAGCTGCAGGAGCGCCTGGCCAAGCTGGCCGGTGGCGTCTGCGTCATCAAGGTCGGCGCCCACACCGAGGTGGAGCTCAAGGAGAAGAAGCACCGCATCGAGGACGCGATCTCCGCGACCCGTGCGGCCATCGAGGAGGGCATCGTCGCCGGCGGTGGCTCCGCCCTGGTCCACGCCGTCTCCGCGGTGGACTCGCTGACCCTGGAGGGTGACGAGGCCACCGGCGCCAACGTGGTCCGCAAGGCGGCCGCCGAGCCGCTGCGCTGGATCGCCGAGAACGCCGGCCTCGAGGGCTACGTCGCCGTGGCGAAGGTCGGCGAGCTGCCGGTCGGCCAGGGCCTCAACGCCGCCACCGGTGACTACGTCGACCTGATCAAGGCCGGCGTCATCGACCCGGTCAAGGTCACCCGCTCCGCGCTGCGCAACGCCGCGTCGATCGCGTCGATGGTGCTCACCACCGACACCCTCGTCGTGGAGAAGCCGGCCGAGGACGACGACGCCGCGGCCGCCGGTCACGGCCACGCCCACTGAGTCCACTGACCGAGTGAACTGACAGGTCGTACGACCCGGTCGAATGCCCTGGGAGCCCGCTGCGGGTTCCCAGGGCATTCGCGGTTTCTTGACTTGTTCTTTACCTTGGAGGAATCAGCCCGCCTAAGGTGGTGGGCGCATCCGCACCAGCCGCCTGTCCGAAGACCTGTCCGCCGAACGAGGGAGTGATCCGTGTCGCAGCACTCGACGCGATCCGAGAACTCCTACGTAACGAATTGGTCCGGACCTTCGATGTCCTTGTCGGACACGCAGATTCCACTGCGTGATCTGGTGGCGCCGGCCCGCAGGGGAGACGCGGGAGCCACCGAGTCCTTGATGGCAGGGGTCCATCAGCTCGCGTTGCGTTATGCCCGTGCTCGGCTCGGCCGACACTCCGCAACTGCTGATGCCTCGGCCGACGTAGCCCAGGAGGTGTGTGTGGCGGTGCTGACTGCCCTCCCTCGCTATGTCGACAAGGGCTTCCCTTTCGAGGCCTTCGTCTACCGCATCGCCTCCAACAAGGTCGCCGACGCACAGCGCGGTGTGCTGCGCGGTGCCACCCCGACGGCCGAGGTTCCGGAGCAGACCGACCTCGCGCCGAACCCGGAGGAACGGGCGATGATGTCGGACGAGGCCGCCCGCCTCGCCGATCTGCTCGACGAACTCAACCCGCAGCAGCGCGAGATCATCACACTGCGCGTCGCGGTCGGCCTGTCCGCCGACGAAACCGCGGCGGCCCTCGGCATGAAGCCCGGAGCCGTACGCGTCGCCCAGCACCGCGCGCTGGCCAAGCTGCGCGCGATCGCCGCGAAGCAGGACCCGCGATGACGCCGCGTATCGACGACATCCGCGACGACGACCGCTACCTCGACGCGCTGGGGTCGCGGCTCGGCGCCGACGACGCGCTCGGCGACCTTTTCGAACCCTGGCTCGACTACGTCGACGACGTCCCGGCCCGCACCGGCTCGA
>JASLFY010000264.1 GCA_030150425.1 Yimella sp.
CTGCCCATGGTCAATCGGCGTGGGGCGCCGCAGACTGATCGTGTGGGGGGTTTTGAACACATCCCTTGTTGGGGGTTTTTCACAGCACGAGCCGGTCCGTGACGCAGGTCGCCGCGGGTACTGGCACACTGAATCGCCGGCCAACCGGGGGGTTGATCCGGTCCCTTCAAAACATCGGGGATGAACCATGTCTGAAAACGTCTCGCGTCGCGGTGTCCTGCTCGGCTCCGCGGCCACCCTCGCCGTGGCGGGAACGCCCTTCCTCGCGGGGGCCGCCCAGGCCGCCACCGCACCCTTCCCGGGGCCGCTGAAGTACGGCGCGACCGGCCCGAACGTCACCCTGCTGCAGCAGTCGCTCGGCGCGGCCGGGTTCTGGATGGGCACCGCCGACGGCAGCTTCGGGCCGATGACCCTGCAGGGCGTCTACGCCCTGCAGAAGGCGAACGGCTACTCCCGCACCGGCGTCGTCGACGAGATCACCTGGAACCGTGCGATGCAGCGGGTCCGCGCGTTGCCGCGGTTCCCCGGCTCGAGCGGTCTGGAGGTCGACCTCAAGCGGCAGCTGCTGATGGTCGTCAGCGCCGGCGTCTCGCAGCTGACGCTGAACACCAGCACCGGCAGCGGCGCGTACTTCTACTCCGGCGGGAAGCGGATGCGCGCCGTCACCCCGACCGGAACGTTCAAGATCTACCGCAAGTCCACCAACGAGGGTTCGAGCGGCTGGGTCAGCGGCACCCTCGGGGAGATGTACCGCCCGCGGTTCTTCACCACCCAGGGCCACGCGGTTCACGGATCGTCCGAGATCCCGCCCTATCCGGCATCCCACGGCTGCTGCCGGTTGAGTGTCCAGGCGCAGAACAAGCTCCTGGCGATCAACGCCGAGGCCATCGGCCGCTACATCCGGATCTACTGAGTCGCTGAACGACGACGAAGGGCCCGCCGATCGCGGGCCCTCCGTCGTCGTGGGTGATCAGCGCGGCGGCAGGCGCAGCGCGCCGTCCAGCCGGATGACCTCGCCGTTGAGCATCGGGTTCGCCACGATGCTCTCGACCAGCTGGGCGTACTCCTCCGGGCGGCCCAGGCGCGACGGGTGCGGCACCTGCGCCTCCAGCACGCTCTTCACGTCGTTCGGCAGGCCGGCCATCATCGGTGTCTCGAAGGTGCCCGGCGCGATCGTCATGACCCGGATGCCCTTGTCGGCCAGGTCGCGCGCGGCGGCGATGGTCAGGCCGACGATGCCGCCCTTGGAGCTGGCGTAGGCCGCCTGGCCGATCTGACCGTCGTACGCGGCGACGGACGCGGTCATCAGGATGACGCCGCGGTCCTCGTCGACCGGCTCGTTCTCGGCCATCGCGGCGGCCGCGAGGCGCAGCACGTTGAAGGTGCCGATCAGGTTGATCTCGATGACCGTGCGGTACTGGTCGAGATCGTGCACGCCGCGCTTGCCGACGATCCGGCCCGGCGTGGCGACACCGGCGCAGTTGACGACGATCCGCAGGTCGCCCAGCTCGCGGGCGGCGTCGATCGCCGCCTGCACCTGCTGCTCGTCGCGTACGTCGGCGGCGACGAAGCGCGCGCGCTCACCGAGCTCGTCGGCGACGGCCTGGGCCTTGGAGTTCGGCAGGTCGATCAGCACAACCGCGGCGCCGGCGGCGCTCAGGCGGCGGGCGGTCGCCTCGCCGAGGCCGGAGCCACCACCGGTGACGAGGGCGACGGTCTTGTCCGTGATGTTCATGAATCCTCTTCTGCTCACTGGGAGTTCAGCAGGTGACGGGAGATCACCAGCCGCTGGATCTGATTGGTTCCTTCGAAGATCTGGGCGATCTTCGCCTCGCGGAAGTAGCGCTCCACCGGGAAGTCCTGGGTGTAGCCGGCGCCGCCGAGCACCTGCACGGCGTCGGTCGTGACCCGCATCGCGGCGTCGGTGGCGACCAGCTTGGCGACCGCGGCCGCCTTGCTGAACGGCTTGCCGGCGTCCTTGAGCCGGGCGGCGTGCAGGTAGGTCGCGCGGGCGGAGGAGACCGCGGCCTCGAGGTCGGCCAGCAGGAACGCCAGCCCCTGGTTGTCGGCGATCGGGCGGCCGAACTGCACCCGCTCCTTGGCGTACGCGGTCGCGTCGTCGAGCGCGGCCTGCGCCAGGCCGGTCGCGGCGGCGGCGATGCCGAGACGTCCGGCGTCGAGGGCGCTGAGCGCGATCGCCATGCCCTGACCGCGCTCGCCGATGAGCGCGTCGGCGCCGAGCGAGACGTCGTAGTGGACCTCGGCGACCGGGTCGCCGTGCAGGCCCATCTTGCGCTCCGGGCTGCCGAAGGACAGCCCGTCGATGCCGGCGGGGACGTGGAAACAGGACAGCCCACGGCCGCCGGTGTCGTCGGTGCGCGCGAACGTCGTGTAGTAGTCGGCGTGGGCCGCGTGGGAGATCCACGCCTTGGTGCCGCGCAGACTCCACCCGTCGCCGGTCTCGGTCGCGCGCGTACGCATGCCGGCGATGTCGCTGCCGGCCTCACGCTCGGACAGGCCGTACGCCCCCAGTTGGTCGCCGCCGAGCATCCCCGGCAGCAGCGCGTCGCGCTGCGCGGCGGTGCCGAAGGTCGCCACCGGGTACGCCGACAGCGAGTGCACGCTGACGCCGACGGCGACGGCCATCCACGCCATCGCGATCTCCTCCACCACCTGGAGGTAGACCTCGTACGGCTGGCCGGAGCCGCCGTACTCCTCGGGGTAGGGCAGCGAGAGTAGCCCGGCGGTACCGAGGGTGCGGAAGACGTCGCGGGGAGGGGTGGCGCTCGCCTCGTCGGCTGCGGCTCGTGGGCGCAGCTCCTTGTCGGCGATGTCCCGGACCAAGGAGAGCAGGTCGTGCGCCTCTTCGGTGGGCAGGATGCGGTCGATCGGCATGCAGACAGGGTACTGAGCGTCCGGCGGAGTGTGACGCGGCTTACCCCTGGGCTGGCTACCGCAATTTTTCCCGTCTACGATGGCGATAACCGTAAGAACTTCACTCGGAGGTGAATCATGGGTGCATTCCCGAAGGTCCTCGTCGACCAGGCCCACAGCAGCGCGTGGTCGCTGGACCGCGCCACCGCGGAGCGGATGAACCCGGCCAACCCGGCCGACGCCAGCCTGCAGCTCGCCGCGGAGGCGCTGCGCGCCCGTGGCTTCGAGGTCGCAGCCCACCGCGCCGGCGAGTTCACCGCCGCCGCGCTGGAGGGCGCCGACGTCCTGGTCATCGACCACCCGGCCGAGGCGCGCGCCGAGCGCGTCACCGGCGACCTCCCGCCGGTGTTCTCCGCCGCGGAACTCGACGTCGTCACCGACTTCGTCCGCGCCGGCGGTGGCCTGGTGGTGTTCGCCGAGTGCGAGCAGGACACGTACGGCAACAACGTCAACGAGCTGCTCGCCCGCTTCGACCTGAGCGTCGCCAGCACCCTCGTCCACGAGTCCGCCGACGGCGGCCGCCGCCACCACGGCAACGCCACCTGGGTCCTCGCCGAGATCGGCGACGGTCACGGCCAGGGCATCCTCGCCGGCGTCGACGAGCTGTGTTTCTACCGCGCCGGCGTCATCGACGTCTCGGCCAACGAGGGCGCACAGGTGCTCGCCCGCACCAGCGCCACCGCCCATCCGGCGCAGCAGCCGCTGGCCGTCGCGACCACGTACGGCACCGGTCGCGTCGTCGTCTTCGCCGACTCCGACCTCGTCGGCGACGACTCGATCGACGAGTTGGACCACCGCCGTCTCTGGACGAACGTCGTCACCTGGGCCTCGGCCGGCAACCGCGACGAGGCCGTCGAGGTCGTCACGTCGCCGACCGCGACCCTGCCGGAGTGGCTGCGCCTGAAGGACGCGGTCCTCGAGCTGCGCGCGATGCAGGGTAAGGACGGCTCGATCGCCGACGCCGGCCAGCACGCCCGCGCCGGTGAGCTGGTCGACACCGTCGTCGCCGCCGTCGCCGAGCTCGCGCCGCGCTTCCCGCACGACGCCGACTATCTCGGCGCGCTGCCGGGCGATTTCGCGAAGTGGGTCGAGGGTGGCTTCGGTGTGCCGGATTTCCTGGACTCGCTGCTGCTGTTCCGCCCCGACCAGCACAGGATCGACGGCATCGAGCACCTCGTCGTGTTCCCGATGTAC
>JASLFY010000355.1 GCA_030150425.1 Yimella sp.
CAGAGCCGCAGGTGGACCTTGCCACCACGCGGGTAGTCGCCCGGCCGCACACCCGCCAGCACCACGCGCGCCACCAGCGCCGACCACAGGATGCGCCCCGGCGGGCTGAGGAAGGCGACGACCAGCACCACGACCAGCCACCACGGCAACGTCGGCAGCCACTGCTTCCCGGCATGCCCCAGGACACCGGTCGAGGCGACCAGCTTGGTCGCGAGCGCGATCCACGTCATCCATCGCGGAGCGGCGAGGCACCGCAGCAACAGGGTGCCGATCACCTGCCCCGCCTGCGTCTTGCGCGGCACCACCGGGACCTCGCGGTCGGTGGCCGCACCCGACGGGCCGAGACCGTCGAGGTAGGCGGCGATCTCGCCGACCGTCGGCTTCTCGTACACGTCGCCGACGGCGACCTCCGGATAGCGGGTGCGCAGCCGCGACACGATCTGAGCCGCCGTCAGCGAGCCCCCGCCGAGGTCGAAGAAGTCGGCGTCGGGGCTGGTGACCTCGGCGCCGAGCACGTCGAGCCACAGCTCGGCCACCCAGGTCTCGGTCGGGTCGAGCCCCTTCGGCGCGGCGGCGACCGATGGCAGCGGCCACGGCAGGGCGTCGCGGTCGACCTTGCCGCTGGTGCGGGTCGGCAGCTCGTCGACCACCGCGATGCGCGGCACCAGCGCGGCGGGCATCTCCCGCCGCAGCTGCTTGACCGCGGCCGCCTGGTCGAAGGTCGCGTCGACGGTCACGTAGCCGACCAGCAGCTGGTTGCCGGCCGAGGTCGTGCGCACGGCCGCGGCGGCGCTCTTGACCCCCGGTACGGCGAGCAGGCCGGAGTCGACCTCGCCGAGCTCGATGCGGCGGCCGCCGAGCTTGACCTGGTCGTCGGCGCGGCCGCCGAAGAGCAGGCCGGCCGGGTCGTTGACCACCAGGTCGCCGGACCGGTACGCCCGCGACCAGCCGAGGGTCGGCATCGGGGCGTACTTCTCGGCATCCTTCGCGGGGTCGAGGTAGCGCGCGAGCCCGACGCCGCCGATGATCAGCTCGCCGGTCTCGCCCTCGGCCACCGGCTCCCCGCTCACCGGGTTGACCACGGCGAGGTCCCAGCCGTCGAGCGGCAGGCCGATGCGCACCGGCCCCACGCCCGTGAGCAGGGCGCCGCACGCCACGACCGTCGCCTCGGTCGGGCCATAGGTGTTCCACACCTCGCGGCCGGGCGCCTGGAGGCGCGCGGCCAGCTCCGGCGGGCAGGCCTCGCCACCCATGATGAGCAGTCGGACCTGCTCCAGGGACGACGCCGGCCAGAGCGCGACCAGCGTCGGCACCGTCGAGACGACGGTGATGCGGTTGGCCGTCAGCCACGGCCCGACGTCGACCCCGCTGCGGACCAGCGCACGCGGCGCGGGCACCAGGCAGGCGCCGTACCGCCACGCGAGCCACATCTCCTCGCAGCTGGCGTCGAAGGCGACGCTCAGCCCCGCCATGACGCGGTCGCCGACACCGATCGGCGCGTCGACCAGGAACATCCGGGACTCGGCGTCGACGAACGCGGCGCCGGAGCGGTGGGTGACCGCGACGCCCTTCGGGGTGCCGGTCGAGCCGGAGGTGAAGATGACCCAGCAGTCGTCGTCGATGGTCGGCTCGACGGGCTCCACGGCAGGCGCGGTGCGCAGCACGGCGACCACGAGGTCGTTGCCGACGATGGCGGCGACCTTGGCCTCACCGAAGACGAGGCGCGCACGCTCGTCGGGGTCGTCGGCGTCGACCGGGACGTAGGCCGCGCCCGCGAGCAGGGTGCCGAGGATGGCGACGTACAGGTCGGTGGTGCCGCTGCTGACCCGGATGCCGACCTTGTCCCCAGGGCCGACGCCGGCCGCGTTGAGCTCGGCCGCCAGCCCCTCGGCGGCCTCCTCGAGCTCGGCGTAGGTCAGCACGCCGTTGCCGGCGTCGATCGCGGGACTGTCGGGAGCCTGCGCGACCGTCGCCTTGAAGATGTCGACGAGGGTGCGAGGCGCGGGGGCATGTCCCGAGCGCAGCAGAGGGTCATCCATTTGGGGCACACCCTTCCGGACCGAGGTGAACGGCGGGTATCCGACGCGCGCGGGAAGCGATCGGGGGCGGATTCTGGTTGAGTGACCAGCCGAGTCTCAGCGGGCTCACAGGCACCGAGTTCAAGGTAGGGGACATGTCCGAGCTTCCACCGCAGTCCGACGAGCCCACCGGCTCCAGCACTGAGCCCACCTCCGAGCCCACCCGGGAGGCCACCCGGGAGGCCACGCAGCAGTTCACGCAGCCGCTTCACACCGGCGGCGGGTTCGGGGGGTACCCCGGGCCGACGGGTCCCCCACCGTCGCCGTGGACGCAGCCGCTCGAGCCGACCGCCGCCCCCGCTCCCAAGCAGCGCGGTCGTCTCGGACTCGTGGCCGGTGTCGCCGCGACGGCCTTGGTCGTCGGCGGCGGCGCCGGCTTCGGCGGGGCCGCGCTGTACCACCACGACAACGGCAACAGCGGCAGCACGATCTTCACCGGCTCGTCGTCCCACTCCAGCAGCAACGCGGTCGCCACCGACGCCCCGAAGGGCAGCGTCGAGGCCGTGGCGGCGACGGTGCTCCCCTCGGTCGTGAAGATCGAGGTCTCGGGC
>JASLFY010000359.1 GCA_030150425.1 Yimella sp.
CGGGTCCGGGTACCACCCGGACGGGCGCTCGCTCATGGGCTGCATTGTGTCAACACGGGAGGTTCACGGCCGCACCCGGCACACTGGGGCGGTGCCTCCGCTGTCCGCCCGCCTCGCCACATACGGCCGACGCATCGAGAATTCCACCGCGGGCCGGATCCACGGCCGGGCCGTCCGCCTCGAGCTGGGTGTGCACTCGCTCGCCCTCGCGGCGCAGCACGTCCTCTGCGCCGCACCGTTCCTGGTGGCGATGTCGGCGCTGTCGCGGCGGTGGGGATTCGGCGACGTCGGCCACCTGCTGTCCGATACGATGGGGCTGCGCGGGGACGCGGAACACGAACTGCTCGCGCTCTTCCGGGCCCGCAGCCACGAGAGCGTCGGATCGTTCCTGGTCGGCTTCGTGGTCGCCTTCTTCTTCGCGACCGGCGTCTCGGCCACGATGCAGCGCACCTTCGAACGGATCTGGGACCTGCACCATGCGCCCTGGACGGCGTGGTGGCGACACCTCGCGTGGGCGCTGGCCACCACGGTGCTCTTCGGTCTGGGCCTCTGGGTGAACAAGGCGACGCACACCTGGCAGCTGTCGACCGCCGTCGAGGTCGGGCTGGAGTCGCTGGCGACCGGGGTCGGCGCGTTCGCCTACTACTGGTGGACCCAACACGTGCTGCTCGGCGGCCGGATCACCCCGTTGCGGCTGTTGCCCGGCGCCACCTTCATCGGTGTCGGCACGATGCTGCTCATCGTGGTCACCCAGGTGATGGCCCCCGCCCAGGTCACCCAGCAGGTGGCCGACTACGGCCTGGTCGGAGCCGCGTTCATCCTGTCGACGATCCTCGTCGCGTTCAGCACGGTCGTGTTGTGGGGCGCCTATCTGGGTCGGGAGTACGAGCGGCGGCACCACACGACGGGACTAGCCGCGGTGGTCGACCCGCTGCCGGGTGAGCAGTAGGACCACGGCGGCAGCGAGCGCGGTCGCACCACAGATCGCCCAGACCGTGAGGTAGCCGTCCAGGCTGGCGTGCTTCGCGGCGGCCTCGGTGTCGATCGACCCACCGGCCGACAGGGCGATCGCGAAGATGCTGCTGGCGATCGCACCACCCACCGTCTTGGTCATGTTCGTCATGCCGGTGACGAAGCCGGTGTGGGTCGGCGGCGCGGCCACAGCGGCGGCGGCCGGGAGCGCGGCGACCAGGAGCCCGGACCCCAGTCCGGCGACGCCCATGTTGACCATGGCGTTGGTGAGGCTGGCGTGCAGCGGCAGGAACAGCAGGTAGCCGATCCCGACCAGGATCGCGCCGGCGGCGAGCACCACCGGTTGGGCGAACCGCCGCGACAGGGGCGCGAGGAGCGCGGCGCCGATCGCCAGGGTGATGACGTAGAGCCCGATGATCAACGACACGCGTTCTGCGCTGACGCCGAGGCCGTAGCCGGTCTCCGCGGGGTCGGTACGGGCGAAGGTGGACAGCGGGATCTGCGCGCCGAGGACGGAGACGCCGAGCAGCGCTGCGGTCAGTTGGATCGGCCACTGCCGGGGTGCGCCGAGGATGCGCAGGTCGACCAGCGGTTGGGCGTGCCCCAGTTCCACGCGGACGAACCCGATCCAGGCCGGAACCATCACGACGGCGGCCGCGAGCGCCCACCCCCACAGGTCCAACCGCACCAGGACGAGCGCACCCATCAGCAGCGCCAACGCGGCGGTCAGCAACACGAAACCGCGCCGGTCGAGCGAACTGTCGCTGCTGCGGGTCACGTCGGGCACCCCGAACCAGATGGCCGGGAACGCGATCGTCACGACGGCGGCCGGGACCGCCAGCACGGTGACGATCGAGTGGCCGTCGACCAGCGCGCCGGACAGCAGCGCGAACACGATCACGCTGAGTTCGAGGGCGACGACCAGCACCGCTGCCGCGGCTCGCGTACGGCGTCCGTCGCCGGCGGTGCGGTGGTGGACGATCGCGATCTCCAGCGGCAACCAGACGACGTAACAACCGGCCAACGCCCACGCGACCAGGAAGGTCGCGAAGTTCGGGGCGAACGCGACTCCCCAACTGGCCAGGGCCGTGACCCCGGTCGCCGCGAGCAGGATCTTGCGGTGGCCGTACATGTCGCCGAGCCGGGCGAGCAACGGGACGCAGATCGCCGACACCGCGAGCTGCGCGGCCTCGAACCAGTTGACGTCGGCGTCGTGGATCCCGAGGTGGCGGGCGATGTCGGTGTAGAGCGGGGTGTAGTAGCCCTGGAGCGCGCCGCTGGCGATCTCGACGAAGACGAGGAACCCGACGATGCCGGCGATCCCGGCCGCACTCTGTTTCGCTGAGGTCGTCACAGATTCTCCAGGAGTGCGCGGTACCAGCGGACGCCGATGGCGAACGAGTCGACCTCCAGCCGTTCGTCGACGTTGTGCAGGCTGCCGCGCTGGGCGACGGACATCCGGAACGGGTTGAAGCGGTAGACGTCGCGCCAGTGCCGTTGGAAATGACGGGCGTCGGTGGTGGCCATGACGACGTACGGGACGACGACCGCGTCGGGCAGCTCGCGTTCGCACGCCTGCCGAACCAGTTCGAACGCCCGCCCCGTGGTCGACGCCGTGGCCGTCGGTTCGGAGGCGGCGAGCACGGTGACGGTGGTGTCCTTGCCGACCGTGTCCCGTACGCGGGCCACGGCCTGGTCGACCGTCTCGTCGAGGGCGATCCGCAGGTTCACGTTCGCCGACGCGGTGCTGGCCAACACGTTGCGCGCCGGCGCCCCGGTCAGGGTGGTGACGGCATAGGTGGTGCGGACCATCGCCGCCGTCTCCGGTCCGAGCCGGGCGAAGGCGCTCGCCAACGGGCGGCGGAGGGTGTCGGCACGACCGACGAGCTGGCGCAGCGGCATCCCGGCGTGGGGCGCGACCTGCTGCAGCATCGTGACGACCGCGTCGCTGAGGCGGGCCGGCGCAGGATTGTTCTGGAGGGCGAGGATCGCCTGCGCCAACAAAGCCGGGGCGTTGCGCCGCGGCGGCATCGACGCGTGTCCGCCGGGCGCCTCCACGCTCAGCCGTACGTCGCAATAGCCCTTCTCCGCGATCCCGACGAGGGCGAGGGGCTCGTCGACGGTCGGGAAGGCACCGTCGGCGACGGCGCCGCCCTCGTCGATGACCAGCAGCGGGTCGACCTCGCGGGAGCGCAACGCCTCGACCGCGGCCGGGGCGGTGGTGCCGGTGACCTCCTCGTCGGAACCGAAGGAGAGCCAGACGTCACCGGCCGGGACGAAGCCCTGCTCGAGCAGTTCCTCGACCGCGGCGCAGATCGCCACCAGCGACCCCTTGCAGTCGAGAGTGCCTCTCCCCCAGACGAATCCGTCGGCGACGACCGCGTCGAACGGCGGGTGGGTCCACTCGTCGTCGGGGTTGATCGGCACGACGTCCTGGTGTGCCATCAGCACCGCGGAGCGGCGACCGTCGCGCCCGGGCCAACGCAACAACAACGCGTGCTCCGGCATCGGGACCGATTCGCAGGTCGCGAACAGGCGCGGGAAGTGCGCTCGCAGATCGGCGTGCAGGCCGTCGAACTCGGCGTCGTTCTTGTCCGGACCGGCGATCGTGCGCCGGCCGATCACCGCGCGCAGCGCGTCGAGTGCGTCCACCATGCTCGGACCCTAATGGCGAGGTGTGACATCCGGAGCGGGTTCGCCCGTCTCCGTCGCCGCCCGCGCTCGTACGCGCGGCACGAGCACCGCCGTACTTGCGACGGTGACCAGTGCGCCGAGCAGCAGCGCGGTGCCCTCCCCCGGGTGCAGCATTCCGGTCGCGGTGCCGAGGGCGGCGGCCGCCACCGGCACACCGAGCTGGCCGGCGGTGATCGCCGCTGCCGCCGGGAACTGGCCGGTGGCGACGGGGACGAGGTGGACGGCCAGGGCCGCGAGACCCAGGACGACGCCGAGCACCACCGCCTGCGGGTGGTCGGCCAGCTCGCGCAGGTCGAGCGAACTGCCGAGCCAGACGAAGAAGACAGGTCCGAAGAAGCCCTCGGTGAGGGCGAACAGTTGCCCGGCCAGCCGGCGCGGTTCGCCGAGGGCGGCGACCACCAGACCGGCGGCGAAGCCGGCCAGCATCACCGAGACGTGGAATCCGACCGCGATGGCGCACAGCCCGAACAGGCCGGTCAGCGAGACGCGCAGCTCGAGCGCGAGCCGCCGCGACTTCGACAGGTGGTGGACCCGGGCGACACGTCCCTCGTCCGCCGCCCAGCGCAGCGCGAGATACATCAGGGCCGCGGCGGCGATCACGAGAAGGGCACCGAGCGCGGCCCGTACGGCGTGTGCCGCATCGAGGGTCAACGGGAGGGCGACGATGCAGGCGGAGTCCGCGACAGCGAGTTGGGCCAGCAGCCGGCTCATCGTCGCGCCGTCCGGTGCGACCCCGTCGAGGGCCGGCATGACGAGGCTCGCGGATGATGAGGCGATCAGGACGGCGTACATCGCGCCGTGTCCGGTGTCGAAGAGTCGGCCGATCCCCCAGCCGACCGGTACGGCCAGGACACCGATCAGCGCCGCTCGCGCCACGCCGACCCGCCAGCCGGACCGCAGCGCGGCCGAGCGGAACGGGACGTGGCTGCCCGCGACGAACATGACCAGCGCGAAGCCGATCTGCGCCAGGAACTCGAACGTCTGACTGTCCGGGTGGAGCCAGCCCAGACCCGTACGCCCGACGGCGACGCCGACGAGCAGTTCACCGACGACGACGGGTACGCCGAGGCGGCGCGGCAGCGAGAGCAGTGGACCGAACAGTCCCACCGCGCAGATGAGCGCGAGTTCGGCGAAGGTCATGGGCCGATTCTGCTCCCGCTGCCGCGGGATCGATCAGAGGTTGCCGCGCTTGTCCTGCTCGCGTTCGATCGCCTCGAAGAGGGCCTTGAAGTTGCCCTTGCCGAAGCCGAGCGAACCGTGGCGCTCGATCAGCTCGAAGAAGACCGTCGGACGGTCGCCGAGCGGCTTGGTGAAGATCTGCAGCAGGTAGCCGTCCTCGTCGCGGTCGACCAGGATGCCGCGCTTCTGCAACTCCTCGACCGGAACGCGGACCTCACCGATGCGGGCGCGCAGTTCCTCGTCCTCGTAGTACGAGTCCGGGGTGTCGAGGAACTCGACGCCGTTGGCACGCAGCGCGTCGACCGTGGCGAGGATGTCGTTCGTCGCGACGGCGAGGTGCTGGGCACCGGCACCGCAGTAGAACTCGAGGTACTCGTCGATCTGCGACTTCTTCTTGGCGATCGCCGGCTCGTTCAGCGGGAACTTCACGCGGTGGTTGCCGTTGGCGACGACCTTGCTCATCAGCGCGGAGTAGTCGGTAGCGATGTCGTCACCGATGAACTCGGCCATGTTCACGAAGCCCATCACCTTGTTGTAGAAGGTGACCCATTCGTCCATCTTGCCCAGCTCGACGTTGCCGACGATGTGGTCGAGGGCCTGGAACAGGCGCTTCGGCTCACCCTCGCGCTTGACGAAGGTCGAGGACGCGGCGGTGTAGCCGGGCAGGTACGGGCCGGTGTACTTGCTCCGGTCGACGAGGGTGTGGATGGTGTCGCCGTACGTCGCGATCGCGCCGATCCGGATCGTGCCGTGCTCGTCGCTGATGTCCTCGGGTTCGCGGACGACCTTCGCGCCGGCGCTGCGCGCCTGGGCGATGCACTTGTCGACGTCCGGCACCTCGAGAGCGATGTCGACGACGCCGTCACCGTGGGTGCGGTGGTGGTCGGCCAGCGGGCTCTTCGGGTCGACCGCACCGTTGATCACGAAGCGGATCGAACCCGAGCGCAGCACGAACGACTTGTGGTCACGGTTGCCGTTCTCCGGGCCGCTGTACGCGACCAGCTCCATGCCCCAGACGTTCTGGTAGTACTGCGCGGACTGTGTCGCATTGCCCGACACAAAGACGATGGCGTCCCAACCGGTGACCGGGAAGGGGTCCTTGTCCTCGTCGTACTCGACCAGGCCGACCAGCTGCTTGAGCTGATCGAGGTTCAGGTCGGCTTCGCGTTCCTGCGGGGTGAGTTCGATGGTGTCGCTCATTCGCCCACTGTGTCCCGGGTCACCCCCAGTGGCAATCGCGCCTTCGCCGGGTGAGCAGATTGTGCAGGATGCCTCCCTTCATTGCAGTAACGCATTACATTTTGTCCATGTTGGATGACCTGGACCGTTCGATCGTGCACCTGTTCACCGAGGAACCGGGCATCGGGGTGCTCGGTGCTGCGCGCCGACTGGGTGTCGCCCGCGGAACGCTGCAAGCCCGGCTCGACCGCTTGCGCAGTCGCGGGGTGATCCGCTCCGAGGCCCCCCAACTCGACCCCGTCGCCCTCGGCTATCCGGTGACCGCGTTCTGCACGCTCGCGATCAGTCAGCGGGAGGGCAGCGATCGGATCGTCGAACATCTCGCCGCGATCCCGCAGGTGCTCGAGGCCCACACGATCACCGGTGAGGGTGACGTGCTGGTACGGATCGTCGGGCGCGACAACACCGACCTGCAGCGGGTGCTCGACCAGGTGCTGGCGACCGACCTGGTGGTGCGCAGCTCGACGGTCATCGCGCTGGCGGAGCTGCTCCCCTACCGGACGTTGCCGCTGGTGCCGCGGCCGTTGCCACAGCCGTAGTAAACCGATGTGGTCGGTATAGCGACCACTTTCCGGGGTTCCCGTTTTCCTCAGGTTGCGCGCCGAGCCCGGTTGTCCCCAACTGTTTTCGTGTCGGGGATGTTGTCGGTGGTCACACCTAGGCTTTGTTCATGGGGAAATTGCAGGCGATCGGGCAGGCCATGTTGTGGCCGGATCCGGTTGCGCCCCAAGGGGACTCGGGTGCTTCGGCTGCCGCTGATCAGGCCAGTCCGGAAGGTGGTGGCGAGGCCGGTACGGCGGGTGCCGGCGGCGCGGACGCAACCACTTCCACCGCTTCCGATCAGGTGTCCGGCTCGGCGCCGACGCTGCTGGT
>JASLFY010000366.1 GCA_030150425.1 Yimella sp.
CGCGAATATTCGCGTTCGCTCGGACCGGACCAGTTATCTCACCGGGGAGGGCTCACCGGCGAAGGCTCACCGGGAAGACGAAGGCGCCCCCTCCCGCGAACGGGAAGGGGCGCCTTCAGTGAGCGACTCAGTTGTCGGTGAACCCGAGCGCCTCGTCGTCCAGTCGGATCGCCTCGCCGCTGCCCGGGCCGAAGACCGGGTAGTCGTACGGCTGGTAGTCCGGCAGGGCGTAGAGAGCCTGCTTCGCTTCCTCGGTCGGCTCGACCGAGAGGTTGCGGTAGCGGTTCAGACCGGTGCCGGCCGGGATCAGCTTTCCGAGGATCACGTTCTCCTTCAGACCCAGCAGCGGGTCGCGGCGACCGTGCATCGCGGCCTCGGTGAGGACGCGGGTGGTCTCCTGGAAGGAGGCCGCCGACAGCCACGACTCGGTGGCCAGCGACGCCTTGGTGATACCCATGAGCTCCGGACGACCCGACGCCGGGCGGCCGCCTTCGGCGACAGCCTTGCGCGAGGAGTCCTCGAACCGGCCCCGCTCGGCCAGCTCGCCCGGGAGCAGGTCGGTGTCGCCCGCCTCGATGATCGTCACGCGACGCAGCATCTGGCGCACGATGACCTCGATGTGCTTGTCGTGGATCGACACACCCTGCTGGCGGTACACACCCTGGACCTCGTCCACCAGGTGCTTCTGCACCTCACGGGCACCCATGATGCGCAGCACCTGCTTGGGGTCGATCGCACCCTGCACCAGCAGCGAGCCGACCTCGACGTGCTGACCGTCCTCGACCAGCAGGCGCGCACGCTTGCTGACCGGGTAGGTCTGCTCCTCGGAGCCGTCGTCCGGCGTGAGCACGATGCTGCGCGCCTTGTCGTCCTCGTTGATCGCGATGCGGCCGGTGGCCTCGGCGATCGGCGCGACACCCTTGGGGGTGCGGGCCTCGAAGAGCTCCACGACACGCGGCAGACCCTGGGTGATGTCGTCGGCCGCAGCCGCACCACCGGTGTGGAACGTACGCATCGTCAGCTGGGTACCGGGCTCACCGATGGACTGGGCGGCGATGATGCCGACCGCCTCACCGATGTCGACCAGCTTGCCGGTGGCCAGCGAACGGCCGTAGCACATCGCGCAGGTGCCGACCCGGGACTCACAGGTGAGCACCGAGCGGACCTTGACGTCCTCGATACCGGCCGCGAGCAGCTTGTCCAGGTTGACGTCACCGAGGTCGGAGCCGGCAGCGGCGAGAACCTCGCCGTCCTTCTCGACGTCGACCGCGAGGGTGCGGGCGTAGACCGAGGACTCGACGTTCTCGTCCTCGACCAGCTGACCGTCGGCGCCGCGCTGCGCGATCGGCAGCACCAGACCACGGTCGGTGCCACAGTCGGCCTCGCGGATGATGACGTCCTGCGACACGTCGACCAGACGACGGGTCAGGTAACCCGAGTCGGCCGTACGCAGCGCGGTGTCGGCGAGACCCTTACGCGTTCCGTGGGTCGAGATGAAGAACTCCAGCACCGACAAGCCCTCACGGAAGTTGGACTTGATCGGACGCGGGATGATCTCGCCCTTCGGGTTGGCCATCAGGCCACGTGCACCGGCGATCTGCCGGATCTGGAACCAGTTACCACCGGCGCCCGAGGACACCATGCGGTAGATCGGGTTCTTCGCGTCGAAGTTCTTCTGCATCTCTGCAGCGACCTCGTTGGTGCCCTGGGTCCAGATCTCGATGAGCTCCTGACGGCGCTCGTCGTCGGTGATCAGACCGCGCTCGAACTGACCCTGGACCTTGGCGGCCTTGGTCTCGTAGCCGGCCAGGATCTCGGTCTTGCGCGCCGGGGTCTGCACGTCGCCGATGGAGACGGTGCAACCCGAACGGGTGGCGTGGTAGAAACCGGCCGCCTTCAGCGCGTCCAGGGACGCCGCGACCTGCACCTTGGGGTAGCGCTCCGCGAGGTCGTTGACGATCGCGCCGAGGCGCTTCTTGTCGACGGCCACGTTCAGGAACGGGTAGTCCTCCGGCAGGGTCTCGTTGAACACGACGCGGCCCAGCGTGGTATGCAGGACGTAACCGGACGCACGACCCATCTCGTCGACCTCGACACCCTCGGGGAGCTCGAAGCCCTCCGGCGGCACCTGGTCGCGCAGACGGATGTTGACCAGCGAACCCAGCTTGATCTCGCCACGGTCGAAGGCCATGCGGGCCTCGGCGGCGGTGGAGAACGTACGCAGTTCGCCGTTCTCGGCGTTGTCGGCCGCGACCTCTCCGTCCTGCGAGGTGAGGAAGAAGATGCCGGTGATCATGTCCTGCGACGGCATCGTCACCGGACGACCGTCGGCCGGCTTCAACACGTTGTTGCTGGACAGCATCAGGATGCGGGCCTCGGCCTGCGCCTCGGCGGACAGCGGCACGTGGACGGCCATCTGGTCACCGTCGAAGTCGGCGTTGAAGGCGGTGCAGACCAGCGGGTGGATCTGGACGGCCTTGCCCTCGACCAGCTGCGGCTCGAACGCCTGGATACCCAGACGGTGCAGGGTGGGTGCACGGTTCAGCAGGACCGGGTGCTCGGTGATGACCTCTTCGAGGACGTCCCACACCTCGGGGCGCTGACGCTCGACCATCCGCTTGGCCGACTTGATGTTCTGCGCGTGGTCGAGTTCGACCAGACGCTTCATCACGAACGGCTTGAACAGCTCCAGCGCCATCTGCTTGGGCAGACCGCACTGGTGCAGCTTCAGGGTCGGGCCGACCACGATGACCGAACGGCCGGAGTAGTCGACGCGCTTACCGAGCAGGTTCTGGCGGAAGCGACCCTGCTTGCCCTTGAGCATGTCGGACAGCGACTTCAGCGGCCGGTTGCCCGGGCCGGTGACCGGACGACCACGGCGACCGTTGTCGAACAGGCTGTCGACGGCCTCCTGCAGCATCCGCTTCTCGTTGTTGACGATGATCTCCGGCGCACCGAGGTCGAGCAGTCGCTTGAGTCGGTTGTTGCGGTTGATCACGCGGCGGTACAGGTCGTTCAGGTCGGAGGTCGCGAAGCGGCCACCGTCCAGCTGCACCATCGGACGCAGGTCCGGGGGGATGACCGGGACGCAGTCCAGCACCATGCCGGCCGGGCTGTTGGTGGTCTGCAGGAACGCCGTGACGACGCGCAGACGCTTCAGCGCACGGGTCTTGCGCTGGCCCTTGCCGGTGGCGATGATCTCGCGCAGCGACTCGGCCTCGGCCTCGAGGTCGAAGCTCTCCAGGCGCTTCTGCAGCGCAGCCGCACCCATGCCGCCCTCGAAGTACAGACCGAAACGGTCACGCATCTCGCGGTAGAGCACCTCGTCGCCCTCGAGGTCCTGGACCTTGAGGTTCTTGAAGCGGTCCCAGACCTGCGTCAGGCGCTCGATCTGCTGGTCGGCGCGCTTGCGGATCTGCGTCATCTCGCGCTCGGCGGAGTCGCGGACCTTACGACGTACGTCGGCCTTCGCGCCTTCCTTCTCCAGCTCGGCCAGGTCGGCCTCGAGCTTGCTGGCGCGGGTGTTGACGTCGCCGTCGCGACGGTTCTCGATCTCCTTCTTCTCGACCTCGATCTGCGCTTCCAGGGACGGGAGGTCCTTGTGGCGCTGGTCGACGTCGACGGAGGTGATCATGTAGGCCGCGAAGTAGATGACCTTCTCGAGGTCCTTCGGGGCGAGGTCGAGCAGGTAACCCAGGCGCGACGGAACACCCTTGAAGTACCAGATGTGGGTGACCGGGGCGGCCAGCTCGATGTGGCCCATGCGCTCACGACGCACGGCCGAACGGGTCACCTCGACGCCGCAGCGCTCACAGATGATGCCCTTGAAGCGGACGCGCTTGTACTTGCCGCAGTAGCACTCCCAGTCGCGGGTCGGACCGAAGATCTTCTCGCAGAAGAGTCCGTCCTTCTCCGGCTTGAGGGTGCGGTAGTTGATGGTCTCGGGCTTCTTGACCTCGCCGTGGCTCCACTGGCGGATGTCGTCGGCCGTGGCGAGGCCGATGCGAAGCTCGTCGAAGAAGTTGACGTCGAGCACTTGGTGCTTCCTTCTTTCGTTCTGTCTCTAGAAAGTTCTGTCGTTGATCCGGCCGGCCGGTGGGGGCTCGTCACCCCCACCGGCAGCAGCGGATCAGACTTCGTCGACCGAGCTCGGCTCGCGACGGGACAGGTCGATGCCCAACTCCTCGGCGGCCCGGAAGACCTCCTGGTCGGAGTCACGCAGGTCGATCGCCTGGCCGTCGCTGGACAGCACCTCGACGTTCAGACACAGCGACTGCATCTCCTTGATGAGCACCTTGAAGGACTCGGGAATACCCGGCTCCGGGATGTTCTCGCCCTTGACGATCGCCTCGTAGACCTTCACGCGGCCGGTGACGTCGTCGGACTTGATGGTGAGCAGCTCCTGCAACGCGTACGCAGCGCCGTACGCCTCCAGGGCCCACACCTCCATCTCACCGAAGCGCTGACCACCGAACTGCGCCTTACCACCGAGCGGCTGCTGGGTGATCATCGAGTACGGACCGGTCGAACGCGCGTGGATCTTGTCGTCGACCAGGTGG
>JASLFY010000055.1 GCA_030150425.1 Yimella sp.
ACCGCGCGGCCGTTCAACGCGACGTACGCCGGGCGGATGACGCCCGGGCCCGTCGCCAACCGCACCCGCAGGGTGCCGGACACCGGCATGGATGCAGCCGGCGTGATCGTCATCGTCGCTGTCGACTCGTGGTCGCCCGACAGCCAGGCGGTGCTCGGGTCGGCGTCGATCGCGGCGAACTGGGAGTAGCGGACGCCGCGGTACGCCCGGGCGAACGGGTCGGCGGCGCTGGACGACACCGTCAGCGAGCGGAGCCCGAGCAACGTCCGATACGGCCGCGCGCTGCGCGGCTGGTCGACCGGGAGGTCCTTCGCGCCCGCCTTCGTCGGCGCGGGGTCGTCGGCGGTCAGCACGGGGCCGTACGCGTCCTGCGGCGGAACGCCGTTGTGGTAGACCCGCCACGGCGCGGCGTCGGTGAGCATGGTGGTCGGCGCTCCCCCGGCGGCGTCCGGCCCGACGAAAGTGGTGTGGCTGTCCAGCAGCCCGGTCGCCAGCCCGGCGAGCAACAGCTCCGGTCCTCCGGTCGCGACGAGGACGTGGTCGTAGTGCGCGTCGCCGGACGCCGGACCGGTCACCGTCCACAGCGAGCGGTGCGCGTCGGTCGCACCGGCCACCCGGGCGAAACCGGGCGAGGCGGCGAGGGTGCGCTCCACCAGGTGCCAGTCCGCCGCGCCGGCGGACGGCGCGAGGTCCCGGCGGATGGCGATCACCCGAACACCCATGCGGTTCAACGCGATCGCCAGTTGCGGCTGCGCGACACCCGACTGGCTGAGCGTGTCGACCGCGTCGAGCAAACGGGTCGCGGACGGGTTGCCGAGCGGCGCGGAGGCCCGCACGACGACCGGCGTGCGCACCAGGGCGCCGAGCGGTTCGTCGGTCGTCTTGCCCCACGTGTACGTGGCGGTGCGGGAGCTGGGCAGCAGCAACGTCGTGTCGTCCCCGGTCGGGGCGCCCGCGGTGATCCGGTCGATCTGCGTGGCCGCCGTGCGCCAGGACTGCGGGATCGCGGCGTACGCGCCGGCGTCGCCGACACGCCCCTGCCAGAACGGGACGAACGACACCAACACGAGCAGGGCGACTGCCCCGGCCCGTACGCGGCGGGTCAGCGCGTCGGTGTGCGCGGACCGCGCCAAGGAAGTCATCAGCCGGGCCAACCCGAGCGCGACCGGCACCCGCACCAGCGGATCGAACTTGTGCACATTGCGCAGCGGGGCCAGCGGGCCGTCCAGCAGGCCGCGTACCGGCTCTGCCAGCGGCGAACCGGCGAACCCCGGGTGGCCGACCACCATGACCAGCGTGCCGAGCAGGACGCTGACCAACGCGAAGCGACGGACGAACCCCTCCGTCCGCAGCACACCGACCAGACCCAGACCGGCGACCGCGCAGCCGACGACGATCGCGGTGAGCGACTGCGCCGCGACCCAGCCGCCCTGCCAGACCGGGTGCGATCCGCTGTCGAGGATGTAGGCGACCCAGTCCTGCGCACCGCGCAGCGTGTTCGGGACCGACGTGACCGCGGTCGTGATCGACGCCGTCTCGATGTAGTCCAGGAACGGGTAGGCGTAGACGCCGAGCAGCAGCAGCGGAACGATCCACCAGAGCCCGCCGACCAGAGCGCCGAGCAGCAGCCGCCAGAGGTTCCGTCGACCGAGCGGGTGGACCAGCAACAGGATCACGACCGGGAGCACCGCGATCGCCGACGCCGCCGCGTTCACCCCGCCCAGCGCCGCCACGCAGAGCGCGAACAACGCCGTCGTACGCCACCGCTCCCGGCGATCCGCCGGCGCCAGAGAACGACCCCCGACGACCAGCAGCCAGGGCGTCATCGCGTACGGCCACGCCTCGACCGAGTTGTTCGACAGCAGCGTGAGAACCCTTGGGGCACAGGCGTACCCGAGTGCGGCGAAGGCGCTCGCGGTCGGTCCGGCGACGGACCACCGCCGGATCAGCGTGCGCATCCCGGTGAACGCCACGACCAGCAGCAGGCTCCACCACAGCCGTTGCACCGCCCACGCCGGAAGGCCGAGCGAGTGGCCGACGCCGAAGAACGGCCCCATCGGGAACAGATAGCCGTACGCCTGGTTCTGGACCTCCCCCAGCCCACTGTGTTGGTTCCAGGCGGACAGTGCGCGACCGAGGTACCCCCACGGGTCGAGGGTCAGGTCGATCTTGGTGTCCGGCTGGGTTCGTCCCGGCTGGACGAGCCACGGCAGCACCGCGACCATCGCGAGCCACAGGCGGTCGCGCAGCAGGGGGCCCGGGTGCCGTGCGGTCATCGCTTGCGCAGGACCAGCAACAGGTTCCAGGTGAACAGTTCGCGCAGCCCGGGCACGCGCAGGAGAGCGGCGGCCGCGTCGGGCAGGTAGCGCGGACGGGCGACGAGCACGTCGACGGCGGACCGGCCGTACGCCCACTCCAGCCCCTGGCGCACCGACACCCGGAACAGGGTGTCGTCGACCAGGTTCTTCGGGCGGTGGCCGTGTCGTCGGGTATAGCGCCGGACCGCCCGCTCGCCGCCGAGCCAGTGCCACGGCGAGGTCTCGTGGCCGCCCCACGGCGACAGCCAGTTCGTGTACGAGAGGAAGACGACGCCGCCGGGTCGGGCGACCCGGACCAGTTCGTCGGCGACCGCCTCCGGGTTCGGCACGTGTTCCCAGACGTTGCTGCTGAACACGACGTCCGCGCAGTCGTCGGCGAACGGCAGCGCCGCCGCGGTCGCCACGACTCCCCCGTCCCGCACCGAAGGGACGGCCGCGTCGTGGTCGATCGGGACGTACCGGGCGCCTGCGGAGCGGAACGCGGCCGCGAACTCGGCCGGACCGGCACCGACGTCCAGCACCAGCCGCCCGTCCAACTCGGTCACGTCGCGCAGCAGGTCGATGGAGTCGTCGGCGAGGGCGCCGTAGAAGACCTCGGGCCGCGTCTGTTCGAGGCGGAAGGCGCGGAACAGACGGACCGAACGACCGATCCCGCGCGCCGACCGGCCGCTCATCGCGGCCGCCGCGCGACGAGGTGCAGGGTCGGGCGCGTCATGGGCGCCACCGTACGCAGTCCGGCCACGACGGGCGCTGTCACGAGCCCTGCGGCCAGGACCGACTTCTGCGCGAGGACGCCGGCCGGGC
>JASLFY010000059.1 GCA_030150425.1 Yimella sp.
GACATCCGCTTCATCCGGGTCTGGTTCACCGACGTGCTCGGCACCCTCAAGTCGGTGGCGGTCGCGCCGGCCGAGCTGGAGGGTGCGTTCGCGGAGGGGATCGGCTTCGACGGGAGCTCGATCGAGGGCCTGGCACGGGTCTACGAGGCCGACATGCTGGTGCGGCCGGACGCCTCCACCTTCCAGATCCTGCCGTGGCGCGGCGACCGTCCGGGCACCGCACGCATGTTCGCCGACATCCGGCTGCCCGACGACTCGCCGAGCTCGGCCGATCCGCGCGCGGTGCTGCGTCGTTCGTTGTCGATCGCGGACGATATGGGCCTGACGTTCTACACGCACCCGGAGATCGAGTTCTACCTGTTCCAGAAGGAACCCAACGCCAAGGGCGAGCCGGTGCCGATCGACCAAGCGGGCTTCTTCGACCACGTCCCGCAAGGGGTCGGCCACGACTTCCGCCGCGCCGCGATCTCGATGCTGGAGACGATCGGCATCTCTGTCGAGTTCAGCCACCACGAGTCCGGTCCGGGGCAGAACGAGATCGACCTGCGCTATGCCGACGCACTGTCGACGGCGGACAACATCATGACCTTCAAGACGGTCATCAAGGAGGTCGCCCTCGAGCGCGGCATCATGGCCAGCTTCATGCCGAAACCCCTTGCCTACCAACCGGGTTCGGGGATGCACACCCACGTGTCGTTGTTCGACGGGGACACCAACGCGTTCTACGAGCCGGGCGCGCCGTACCAGCTGTCGCAGACCGGCCGCCGGTTCATCGCCGGCCTGCTGCGCCACGCGCCGGAGATCTCCGCGGTCACCAACCAGTGGGTCAACTCCTACAAGCGGCTCTGGGGCGGCGCCGAGGCGCCGGCCCACGTCTGCTGGGGACACAACAACCGCAGCGCGATGATCCGCATCCCGATGTACAAGCCGATGAAGGGTCAGTCCACCCGCGTCGAGGTCCGCTCCCTGGACCCGGCGTGCAACCCCTATCTCGCGTACTCGGTCGTGCTGGCGGCGGGGTTGAAGGGCATCACCGAGGAGTACGACCTGCCGCCGGAGGCGGAGGACGACGTCTGGAACCTCACCGACCGGGAGCGCCGGGCGATGGGCATCGACCCGCTGCCGGCGTCGCTGGACCACGCGATCCACCTGATGGAGGAGAGCGAACTCGTGGCCGAGACGCTCGGCGAACACGTCTTCGACTTCTTCCTGCGCAACAAGAAGGCGGAGTGGGCGGCCTACCGGGAGCAGGTCACCCAGTTCGAGCTCGACCAGTACCTCTCGAAACTGTGAGTCCGCGCGCCACCGATCTCGCACGCGCCGGATTCGACGACCCGAAACGGGGCGCCTCGATGCTCGCCTCGATGCCGGACTGGCCGACCGGGGCGCTGCTGGAACTGCTCGCGCTCAGCGCGGACCCGGACCAGGCGGCGCTCGGCCTGTGCCGGCTGTACGACGAACTCGGCGACGCCGAACGCGGTGAGGTCGCGGCCGTCCTCACCGATCCCGTCTCGGGGCGGCAGCGACTGGTCAGCCTGTTCGGCGCCTCCAGCGCGCTCACCGACGTCGTGGTCCGCCGCCCGCAGCTGTGGCGCGACGTCGTCGGCGCACGTCTCGAGGACGACCGGACCTACCGGGAGCTGATCTGCTCCCCGGTCCGCGGGTTGACCGGGGAGGACGCGTACGACGCCCTGCGCGTCGCGTACCGCCGGGAGTTGGTGCGGATCGCCGCCTGGGACGTCGCCGGGGACTCCGTCGAGGACCTGCCCGAGGTCGCCCAGGCGCTCGCCGACATCGCCGGCGCCGCGCTGCAGGCGGCCCACGACATCGCCGTACGCGAACACCCGGACGGCGCGAAGGCGCGCCTGGCGGTGATCGCGATGGGCAAGTGCGGAGCCCGGGAGCTCAACTACATCAGCGATGTCGACGTGGTGTTCGCGGTGGAGCCCGCCGACGGCGTCGAGGAGGACGAAGCACTGGAGATCGGCGCCCGCCTGGCCGCCGAGATCATGCGCATCTGCAGCACGCACAGCGGTGAGGGGTCGCTGTGGGAGGTCGACGCCGCGCTGCGGCCGGAGGGTAAGCAGGGCCCGTTGGTCCGCACCGTCGCCAGTCACCGGCACTACTACGAGCGGTGGGCCAAGACCTGGGAGTTCCAGGCGCTGCTCAAGGCCCGCCCGATCGCCGGCGACGCCGAGGTGGGGGAGCGCTACCTGGAAGCCGTCGGTCCGATGGTCTGGGAGGCCGCTGGTCGGGAGAACTTCGTCGACGACGTACAGGCGATGCGCCGCCGGGTGGAGGACCACGTCCCGCCCGGTGAGGCCGCCCGACAGATCAAGCTCGGCCCCGGCGGGCTGCGCGACGTGGAGTTCAGCATGCAGTTGCTGCAGCTGGTCCACGGCCGCACCGACCCGCGACTGCGGCTGCGGTCCACGTTGGCGGCGATCGACGCGTTGTCCCGGCTGGGCTACATCGGGCGTACGGACGCGGCGGCGATGGACCACGCGTACCGGGTGTTGCGGGCGCTGGAGCACCGCGTGCAGTTGGCCCGGATGAAGCGCACCCACCTGATGCCGACGTCGCCGGCGGAGCTGCGCCGCCTCGGGCGCGGTCTGCGCCTGTTCGCCGAGCCGGACAAGCAGGTGGAGGAGTTGCGCCGCGCGCAGTCGCGCGAGGTGCGCCGGCTGCACGAGCGGATCTTCTACCGGCCGTTGCTGTCGGCCGTCGCGCGCCTGTCCGACGACGACGCCCGGCTGAGTCCGCAGAGCGCAGCCGACCGGTTGCAGGCGCTGGGCTACCGCGACCCGAAGGGCGCGATCCGGCACCTCGAAGCGCTCACCTCCGGGATCACCCGGCGCGCGGCGATCCAGCGGACGCTGCTGCCGGTGATGCTGCAGTGGTTCGCCGAGGAGGTCGCCCCCGACCAGGGGCTGCTGGCCTTCCGCAAGATCAGCGACGCCCTCGGCACCAGCCACTGGTACCTCAAGATGCTGCGCGACGAGGGCGGCGCCGCGGAGACGCTGGCGCGCGCGCTGGCCAAGAGTCGCTACGTCGCCGATCTGCTCGAACGTGCCCCGTCCGCCGCCGCGTTGCTCGGCGACCCGGGCGCGCTCGTGCCGTTGGAGCGGGCGGCGATCATCACCGCGATGAAGGCGTCGGCGGCCCGTCAGGACGACGACGACAAGGCCGTCCTCGGGCTGCGCTCGACCCGGCGTACGGAGCTGATCCGGATCGCGTTGGCCGAGCTGTCCGGCACGCTGGACGTCGACGGGCTGGAGAAGGCGATCACCGACCTGACCGCGGCGACGCTGCACGCCACGCTGGGGATCGCGGTCCGCAGGGTCGAGCGCGAGCAGCGGGAGCGGCTGTCCACCCGGGTCGCGATCATCGGGATGGGCCGGCTCGGTGGCCGGGAGTGCAGCTTCGCCTCCGACGCCGACGTGCTTTTCGTCCACGACCCGCTCGAGGGCGCCGACCCGACGACCGCGCAGAGCCAGGCCGAGACCGTCGTCAATTTCGTACGCCGGGAGCTCGGCGGCAACGGCCCCGACCCGGCGCTGGTGGTCGACGCCGACCTGCGCCCGGAGGGCAAGGCCGGGCCGATCGTACGAACCCTGGAGTCGTACGCCGCCTACTACGAACGCTGGTCCGAGGGCTGGGAGGCGCAGGCAATGCTGCGCGCCACCCCGGTCGCCGGCGACCCGGCGGTGGGGGAGAAGTTCGTCGCCCTGATCGACCCCTTGCGCTACCCCGAGGGCGGGATGAGCGAGCGGGCCGTACGGCAGATCCGCACCCTCAAGGCACGCATGGAGGCCGAGCGGATCCCGCGCGGCGGCGACCGGAAGCGTCACTTCAAGCTGGGCCACGGCGGACTGTCGGACGTCGAGTGGACGGTGCAGCTGCTGCAGCTGCAGCACGCCCACGCGGTGCCCGCCCTGCGCCACCCGGGGACCATGACGCCTCTGCGGCTGCTGGCCGAACACGGCTACCTCGGCGAGGAGGACGCCGAGCAGTTGCGGGAGGCCTGGCAGCTGGCCTCCCGGCTGCGCAACGCCTCGGTGCTGTGGCGCGGTCGACCGGTCGACTCGCTGCCCAGCGACATGACCGACGCCAACGGCATCGCCCGGGTGATGGGGTGGCCGGTCGGATCGGGCCACCAGCTCGGGGAGCGCTATCTGCGCGCGGCCCGCAAGGCACGCGCCGTGGTCGAACGCGTCTTCTACGGCGAGAGCCCGCAGGACCGCACCTGGGATCCGAACCCGAGTCGCTGACGCGAGGACCGGTTGTCCGCCAACACGGTGGGGTGTCCGAACGAGGGTGACGGACAACCGGGGAGGGAGAGCGCGGTTGTCCGCCAGTTCGGTCGCGTGTCCGAACAGTGACGGCGGACAACCGCGGGAACTGCCGATTCGTAGAATGACCGGGTGATGTCCCGAATCGATCTGCGTGGGGCTGCACTGGCATCGCTGGATGCCCGCGGTCTGCGCGCCACCCTGCCCCGAGCCGAGTTCGACGTCGAGGCCGCCCTGTCGGTGGTCCGGCCGATCTGCGAGCAGGTGGAGCATCGGGGCGTCGAGGCGCTGCTGGAGTTGTCCGAACGGTTCGACAAGGTGCGACCGACGTCGCTGCGGGTGCCCGCAGAGGTGCTCGACGCCGCGCTCGAGGCGCTGGACCCGGCCGTACGGGCCGCGCTGGAGGAGTCGATCCGCCGGGCCCGGCTGGTCCACGCCGACCAGCGGCGCAGTTCGGTCACCACCCAGGTCGCGCCCGGTGGCAGCGTCACCGAGAAGTGGATCCCGGTGGAGCGGGTCGGTCTCTACGTCCCGGGCGGCAAGGCCGTCTACCCCAGCAGCGTCGTGATGAACGTCGTGCCCGCTCAGTTGGCCGAGGTCGGTTCGATCGCGGTGGCGAGCCCGCCGCAGGTCGACAACACCGGCGTCTTCACCGGCTACCCGCACCCGACGATTCTGGCCGCGTGCGCGCTGCTCGGTGTCGAGGAGGTCTTCGCCGTCGGAGGAGCGCAGGCGATCGCGATGTTCGCCCACGGCGCGCGTGACGCCGACGGCACCACGGTCTGCGAGCCGGTCACCCTGGTGACCGGTCCCGGCAACATCTACGTCGCGGCTGCCAAGCGGCTGCTGAAGGGCCTCATCGGCATCGACGCCGAGGCCGGTCCGACCGAGATCGCGATTCTCGCCGACGTGACCGCCGACCCGGAGCTCGTTGCCGCCGACCTGATCAGCCAGGCCGAACACGACGAACTGGCCGCGTCGGTGCTGGTCACCGACTCGACCGAGTTGGCCGACGCGGTCGATGCCGCGCTCGAGCGCCGCGCCGCCGCAACCAAGCACCACGAGCGGGTCGGCATCGCGCTGAGCGGCCGTCAGTCCGGCACCGTCCTGGTCGACGACGTCACCGCGGGGCTGCGGGTCGTCGACGCGTACGCCGCCGAGCACCTCGAGATCCAGACCGCCGACGCCGCCGCCGTCGCGGCCCGGGTCCGCAACGCGGGCGCGATCTTTGTCGGGTCGTACGCCCCGGTGAGCCTGGGTGACTACTGCGCCGGGTCCAACCACGTGCTGCCGACCGGCGGCTGCGCCTGCCACTCCAGCGGGTTGTCGGTGCAGAGCTTCCTGCGCGGGGTCCACATCGTCGACTACTCACGCGAGGCGCTCGCCGAGGTGGCCGACACCGTGGTGACCCTGGCCAACTCCGAGGACCTGCCGGCCCACGGTGAGGCCGTCAGCGCGCGCTTCGAGTCGGCGCCCGCCGGGGCGAACCGGTGAGCGGGCTGCGCGACCTGCTGCGTCCCGACCTGCGCGGCCGTACGGCGTACGGCGCCCCGCAGCTCGACGTCGCCGTCGCCCTCAACACCAACGAGTCGTCCTACCCGGTGCCTGCCGAGGTGGTCGACACGATCACCGACCGGGTGCGGGCCGTCGCAGGGTCGCTGAACCGCTACCCGGACCGGGAGTTCACCGAGCTGCGTACGGCGCTCGCGGGCTATCTCGCCCGCACCACCGGCGTGCAGCGCACGGCCGAGGAGATCTGGGCCGGCAACGGGTCGAACGAGGTGCTGCAGCACATCGTGCAGGCCTTCGGCGGACCCGGCGCGGTCGCGCTGGGATTCACACCGTCGTACTCGATGCACCCGATCATCAGCGGGGTCAGCGGTCTGACCTGGGTCGACGGCCTGCGTGACCAGCGGGCCGACGTGTTCGACATCGACGCCGACCTCGCCGTCGAGCAGGCGCGGACCCACGACCCGCGGATCGTCTTCCTCTGCTCGCCGAACAACCCGACCGGCACCTCCCTCGACCTCTCGGTGGTCGAGCGGGTGTACGACGCTGCGCCGAACGCTATCGTCGTGGTCGAC
>JASLFY010000119.1 GCA_030150425.1 Yimella sp.
GCCTGAACGCCCAGGAGATGACCATCCCGGAGTTGAAGGGTGATCTGCGCGGCCCGGTCGTGCTGACCATGCCGCTCGCTCGGGCCAACAACGGAGTCGCGTTGAAGCTCAAGCAGGTGCTGGGCGAACACCCCGGCGCGACCGAGGTCCACATCCGCCTGACCCAGCCCGGTCGACAGGTCACCGTGAAGCTCGACGACAATCTGCGGGTCAACGCGACCGCTGCGCTCTTCGGTGACCTGAAGGCGTTGCTCGGCCCGACCTGCCTCGCCGTCTGAGAGATCCGAACCGTGACCGATTCGCCGTCCACCCCCTCCGCACCGCCGGTCGCCGACCGGGTCCCGTCCAGCCGTGAGCTCCACGGCGACGTCGTCCACGACGACCTGGCCTGGATGCGCGACCACGACGACCCGCGGTTGCTGCCGCTGGTCGCCGCTGAGAACGACCACACGCGCGCGGTGACCGCCCATCTCGACGCGCCGACGCAGACAATCTTCGAGGAACTGGTCAGTCGCATCGAGGTGGACGACGTCTCGGTGCCGGTGCGGCTGGGGGACTGGTGGTACTTCCACCGCACCCGCGCCGGCCAGCAGTACGAAACCCACTCCCGCGCGCCGTACGTCGCCGGGGCGCCGCGCCCCGCGCCGACCCCGACGCAGCAGGTCCCGGACGAGCAGGTGGTCTTCGACGGCAACGCCGAGGCGGACGGTCGGGAGTTCTTCGAGCTCGGCGCCCTGGAGATCAGTCCGGACGGCCGCCGGATCGCGGTCCTGGTCGACCACACCGGCGGCGAGCTCTACGACCTGCAGGTCCGCGACATCGAGTCGGGCGAGGTCGTCGACGACAGCGTCCGCCAGGTCAGCTACGACCTCGCCTGGTCGGCCGACGGCAGCCACCTGTTCTACGTACGCCGTGACGACGCGTGGCGCGCCCACCAGGTCTGGCGCCACCGGGTCGGCAGCCCGGCGTCCGACGACGTGCTGCTGGTCGAGGAGGGCGACGAACAGTTCAGCGTCGGCATCGAGGCGTCCCGCGACGACCGGTGGCTGGTGATCCACTCCGGGTCGCAGCTGACCACCGAGGTCCGGTTGCTGGACCTGACCAACCCGCTGTCCGAGCCGGTCCTGGTCGAGCCGCGCACCCACGGTCTCGACTACTCCGTCGAGGTCGACGGTGACCGAATCCTGGTGACCCACAACGCAGCCCACCTCGACTTCGAGCTCGCCTGGGCGCCGCTGGCGACCCCGGACCGGTCACACTGGACCACCGTGCTCACGCCGGCGCCGGGGGAACGGTTGATCATGCCGATCGCGTTCGCCGACTTCGTCGCGCTCTACCTGCGCAGCGGCGGGCTGGCGACCACCTGGATCCTGCCGAAGCAGTCCGGACCGCGGCCCTACGGCCCGCCCCGGCCGATCGACACCGACACCGCTCTCGCGGTGGTGAAGCCGGGCAACAACCCGGCGTACGACCAGCCGGCGATGCAGGTCGTCGTCACCTCGTTCCTGACCCCGAGGACGGTCCTCGACGTCACCGCCGACGGCGCGACCACCGTTCTCAAGCAGCAGCAGGTCCACGGCTTCGATCCGGCGAACTACGTCGAGGAGCGGGTGTGGGTCGAGGCACGCGACGGCGTACACCTCCCGTTGGACATCGTTCGCCTGGCGGGTGTCACCGCCGACGGCACCAACCCCGGATTCCTCTACGGCTACGGCTCGTACGAAGCGAGCATCGACCCCTCGTTCAGCGCCCTGCGGTTGTCGATGCTGGACCGCGGCGTCGTCTACGCGCTCGCCCACCCGCGGGGCGGGGGCGAGATGGGCCGCCGCTGGTACGACGACGGGAAGATGCTGGCGAAGCCGAACACCTTCCACGACTTCGTCGACTCCGGCCGGTTCCTGATCTCCTCCGGTTGGGTGGCCGCCGACCGGCTGGCCGCCGAGGGCGCCTCGGCCGGCGGCCTGCTGATCGGCGCATCGGTCAACGAGGCGCCCGAACTGTTCCGGGTGGTCCACGCCGGGGTGCCGTTCGTCGACGTCCTGACGACCATCACCGACCCGACGCTGCCGCTGACGGTCGGGGAGTGGGAGGAATGGGGCAACCCGATCGAGGACCCGCAGATCTACGCCTGCCTGAAGGCGTACAGCCCCTACGACAACATCCGGCCGGTCACCTACCCCACGATCCTCGCCACCACGAGCGTCAACGACACCCGGGTGAGTTTCGTGGAGGCGGTCAAGTGGACCCAGCGGTTGCGGGCGACGGTGGCGAACGGTCCGGATCGCCCGATCCTGCTCAGGACCGAGATCGTGGCCGGCCACGCCGGCAGCAGCGGGCGCTACGACGGGTGGCGTCAGGACGCCTTCGAGGTCGCCTTCCTGCTGGACGGTGTCGGCGCGCTCTAACGGTCGGTGTGGGTCGCCTCGGCCTCGGCCTTGATCCGCGCGAGCGTCTGCTTCATCCCGGTCATCAGGTCGGTCTCGAAGTTGGCCTCGCCGCCCAGGAAGCGGTCGACCAGGACCTTCGAGATCGAGGTGGTGTCGTCCGAGACGTCGCGCGTCTCGGTGACCCGGGTCGCGCCGTCGGGCAGCTCCTGGAGCTGGTACCGCCAGATCGACCGGTTGTCCTTCACCCGGAAGGCGATCTCCCGGCCGGGCTCGTAACTGATGACCTTGCTCCGGGTCGGCCAGACCTTCCAGCCTGCCCGGTTGATGTTGATCATCCGGGTGCCGAGTCGGATGTCGTCGCCGCGCACGATCACCTTGCGGCACTGCGGGCTCCACTCGCCCATCCGACCGAGGTCGGACACGATGCTCCAGACGTGGTCGGCCGGGGCGTCGATCTCGACGGAGGTCGACAGGTTGCTCGGCATAGTCGGTACTTCCCGGTCGGGGGACGGCGGTCGGCGCCCATTTGAACACGAATGGGTCACGATGCGGCGCCACAAATCGTGAAATACGACGAATGTGCTTCCGGTCACTGTCCTG
>JASLFY010000065.1 GCA_030150425.1 Yimella sp.
AAGTTCCTGCGGCGCAATGAGTTCGAGGCGATCTGGGACGACTTCGTCGCGCTCATGCCACTCGGCGTCCGCGACGGCCGGATCGACACGGTCTACCCCCAGCACACCCCGGAGGCGATGGGGCGTCCGCCTCGGGTCGACAAACACGGCGGCGAGGTCTACGTCTACCGCCGGGCCGGTCAGCCGTGTCTCGTCTGCTCAACACCGGTGTCACTGCAGGAGATCGGCGGCCGGAACCTGTTCTGGTGTCGGCGCTGCCAGCCGCGGTCGAGGCGGCGTACGGTCGTCGGCTGAGTCGGGCTCAGCGCGGTTGTCCGCCACCCGCGAACGGACACGCGACAGAAGTGACGGACAACCGGGGCGCTCAGAGGATGAACCGGAACAGCGGGCTGTTCGGCGGGACGTGCTCGATCCGCAGCGGGCCGGCGTCCATCCGCTTGCGCAGCGGCTCGTAGTCCGCGGCGTCGCCGAGTTCGATGCCGACCAGCGCCGGACCGTAGTCACGGCCGGACTTCTTGAGGTACTCGAACAACGCGATGTCGTCGTCCGGGCCGAGGATGTCGTTCAGGAAGCCGCGCAGCGCGCCGGGCTGCTGCGGGAACTCGACCAGGAAGTAGTGCTTGCGGCCCTCGTGGACCAGCGCCCGCTCGACGACCTCGCCGTAGCGCGCGACGTCGTTGTTGCCACCGGACAACACGCACACCGCGGTCTGCCCGGGAGCCAGGTCGAGCTGCGCCAGGGCCGCGCTCGCCAGCGCCCCCGACGGCTCGGCGATGATCCCCTCGGTCTGGTAGAGCGCGAGCATCTCGACGCAGACGGCGCCCTCGTCGACCAGTAGCACCTCCGGGTTCGCGGCCGCGATGATCGGGAACGTACGGTCCCCGATCCGGCGTACGGCGGTGCCGTCGGCGAAGCCGTCCGTCACGTCGACGGTGGTCGGGCCACCGGCCGCGAGCGCCGCGGTGAGCGAGGGCGCGCCGACCGGCTCGACGGCCACGACGCGCACCTTGTCGAGCGAATCACTCAGTGCGGCAAGGGTTCCCGCGAGCAGGCCGCCACCGCCGACGGGCACCACGACCACGTCGGGCAGGGTGCCGAGCTCCTCGGCGACCTCGGCGATCACGGTGCCCTGGCCGGCGATGATCCGGTCGTCGTCGAAGGCGGGGATCACCGTGGCTCCGGTGCGTTCGGCGTCGGCGTACGCGGCAGCGGCCGCCGCGTCGTACGTCTCCCCGCCGAGCACCAGCTCGACCCGGTCACTGCTGAACGCGCGCACCCGGTCGCGCTTCTGTCGCGGGGTTCCGGCGGGCAGATAGATCCGCGCGGCGACGTCGAGGTCGGCGCAGGCGAGCGCGACGCCCTGGGCGTGGTTGCCGGCGCTCGCCGCCACCACCCCGGCGGCTTTCTCGGTCTCGGTGAGCTGCCCGATCAGGTTCAGCGCGCCGCGCAGCTTGTAGGAGCGCACCGGCTGCAGGTCCTCGCGCTTGAGCAGCACGGTCGCCCCGGTCCGGGTGGACAGCCGGTGGCTGTGCGTCAGCGGCGTTCGGACGACCTGCTCCCCGATCCGCTCGGCGGCGGAGCGTACGTCGGCGGGTGTCACGGACATGACCGTCAGGGTACGCGGCCCGTCCGGATGTCGGGATCGTTGTCCGGGGAGTGGCCGGTCGTCACTCGTAGTAGTACTGCGAAGCCCCCGGGAACACCCACGACAGGCCGTCGCGCAGCCGGTCGCGCCAGTCCTCCCAGGAGTGGCCGTCGCGCGCCTCGACGTAGCGGACGTCCATCCCGGTCGACTCGAACACCGGCACCATCGAGCGGTTCGGCACGATCAGCGGTTCGTAGATCCCGCAGGAGATGAACATCCGGTCCACCACCCGGCGCGGCTTGGCGCGGTAGCGGTTCATGAACCGGACGACCGGGTCGAAGGCGGGGCCGCCGGCGTGGTCGCCGATGTCGGTGAAGACGAACGACCCGGACTGCACCAGCAGCGAACCGAACACCTCCGGGTAGCGGTACGCCGTGGACAGGCTCGCGACGCCGCCGAACGACGCGCCCATCAGGCAGCGACCGGCGCGGGTGCCGAGCAGCGCCAGCTCGCTCTCCAGCCGGGGGATCAACTCCGCGGTGAGGAACCGGGCGTGCTGCGCGCTGTTGGCGTACTCCTTCGTGCGGTCGCCCGGGTTGGTGAACGCGACCACCGTCTCGGCCATGTCCCGGCGGTGGATCAAGTTGTCCAGGACGTTCTTCATCGCCGCGAAGTTCAGGAAGTCGTCGCCGTCGTGGACGACCAGCAGCGGGTAGCGGTGGGTGGCGCGGTAGCGCGCGGGCAGGTAGACGCGGCAATGGGATTCGCGGCGCAGCGCCCCGCTGGCCATGCGCATCTCGAGCAGTTCACCGGGCCGGGCGTCCGGGTCGAAGCGGGCCCACTCCGGCTCGGTGTACCCACTGGCCTGACACACCGACGACGAACCGACCGGGCTGTGCGCCAGCTTCGGGTTCAGCGGGTCGTTGAACCGTTCGTACCGTTCACCGCGACGCACCTCGATCTGGTACTCCACCCGCGACCCGGCCGGCAGGTCGAGCGTCGCGAACCACAGCGTCGTGTCGAGCAGCCGTTTCATCGGCACCCGGTCCGGCTGCCCGACGATCCGGTGACAGACCCACACCTCGTCGACCGCGTCGTGCGGTCCGCCGCGGAACAGGAAGGTGCACTTCGGCCCCTCGACGATCGGCACCGGATGCCGCTGCAGGAAGCGGTCGATCCGCGCCTCGTCCAGCGGGCGGCGGTCACGCAGTCGGTTGATCGCCAGCTTGCTCATCGTCACCTCCCGTCGGTCCGATGGTGCCGTGGGTGTCGATCACGACGCTGCTCGCCGGGAGCGCGCCGTCGTCGCCGATGTGCACCCGGGTGCCGGGGTCGAGCGGCAGACAGACCGACGGCTCGAACCGTTGAGCGAGCAGACCCATGTTCTCCTTGTCCGCCGTCCGCAGTCGCTGGTGGGCGGCCGGCAGCACGGTCAGGCCGGGCAGCACCCCGAGCCCTTGGTCGAAGACCTCCGCGCAGCGCGGCCCGCGTACGGCGTACTCGTCGAACAGCACGACCTGCGCGGTCAGCGCCATCGCGCCCGCCGACCAGGCGATGATCGGCAGCCGGTCCAGGCCGGTCGCGGTCACGTTGAACAGGTGCAGCGCGTCGAGCAACTCGACGACATGACCGCCGGCGATCACCACCGCCGACGACCCGGCGATCAGCTCCGCCACCTCGAGCCGGTGCTGGACGATCGCCGGCCGTTCGTGCGGCGGGAACTGCGCGTAGAAGGTGCTCTGGATCTCGCGGACGCGCTGGATGTGCTGGCGGTCCATGCCGCGGAAGACGCCGATCGCGTCGCGTACGGCCGCCGCGCGCATCGACGCCGACCCGGTGCTGCGGTGGCGCAGCTCCTCCAGGAAGTGCACCAGGTGGGACAGCCCGAGTTGGTAGAGCTCCTGCAGTTCGAGCAGTTGCAGGCGGCGGTCCCGGTGGGCGGCCGCGTACGCCGGATCGACCTCGAAGACGTGCTGCATCCGGTGCCAGAGGTGCAGGTTGTGCGACCGGCCGCCGAGGTGGTGGTCGACCTCGCTGTCGTCCTTCTCCCGCTCCTGCCAGCCGGCGGTGATCGTGGCGAACGAGCCCTCGATCCCCATCTCGCCGATCAGTCGGTCCAGCGACGGGCGTCGTTGCGGGCCGAGCAGAACGACCGTCACGAAGCGCGGACCTGCACGATCCGTCCGACGTCGTCGAGCATCGCGCGCAGGGTGTCGTAGTCGGGGTGGCGGAACCGCATCCAGGCGTTCGCCATGTAGCCGGCCTCGATCGGCTGGGTGCCCTCGCCGTACGGCAGTCGTTCGTCGATCAGGAAGTCGCCGTACTTGTGGTGCACCTCGGCGACACCGTCGATGTCGTAGACGACGCCGTCGCGGTCGGGCCGCAACGCGATGATCCCGGCGGCGTACGCCCGACTCGGGACGTGCCAGACCTGTCCGTGGACGATCGCGTCGGCCCACGCGCGGTAGATGTCCATGTCGTTGCCGGCGGCGTAGAGGTCCCAGCAGCCGACGCCCGGCGGGCGCGCACCGATCTCGCTGAACCGCAGGCCCTTCGGCGACATGAAGTACTCCATGTGGGTGGCGGACGTCTGGATGCCGAGGGTGTGGTTGACGGCCTCGCCGAGGTCGCGCAGCTGGCCGTACAGCTCGCCCTGGTCGATCCGGTTGGTCGAGACGTACTGCGGGCTGATCCAGCGGGTGCGCATCGCCTCGAGCACGCCGGGGTAGTAGTGGCAGGCGAAGTCGAGCGCGATCGACCCGTCGACGCTGATCGTGTCGTAGAAGCCCTCGTGGCCCTCGATGAACTCCTCGACCGCGACCGACGAGGTGTCGCCGAGGCCGTCCAGCACCGCCTGCAGCTCGGTGTCGTTGCTGACCTTGTGGGTGCCGGCCGCGCCGGCGCCGTCGCGCGGCTTGATGATGATCGGGTAGCCCTCGCGGGCGACGAACTCGCGGATCTGGTCGGCGCTGTCGGCGGCGGTCGACGCCGCGGTCGGGATGCCGGCGGCGCGCAACGCCTCCTTCATGCTCGGTTTGTCGCGGCACAACCAGGTGGTGCGTACGGAGGTGCCCGGGATGCCGCAGCGCTCGCGGACGATCGCGGCCGGCAGCGTGTGGGCCTCGATCGTGGCCTCGAGCGCGTCGATCCACCGGCTGCTCTGGAAATGGCGTACGGCCTGCTCCAGTTGGTCGACGTCGGTCACCGACGCCACCTGGTAGTAGTGGT
>JASLFY010000174.1 GCA_030150425.1 Yimella sp.
CCACGGCGACCGGCTCGCTGGGCCACGGTTTCGTGCTGCCGTCCAGCTCGTTCGTGGTGATCACCGAGGCCGACCTGCTGGGCGCCTCGGGGCAGACCGGGTCGACCAAGGACATGCGGAAGATGCCGTCCCGGCGGCGCAAGCAGGTCGACCCGCTGCAGTTGCGACCGGGTGACTTCGTGGTCCACGAGCAGCACGGCGTCGGCAAGTTCGTCGAGATGGTGCAGCGCACCGTCGGCGGCGCGACCCGTGAGTACCTGGTGCTCGAGTACGCCGCGAGCAAGCGCGGCCAACCCGGCGACCGGCTCTACGTCCCGACCGACCAGCTCGACCAGATCACCCGCTACGTCGGTGGCGAGGCCCCGACGCTGAACAAAATGGGCGGCTCGGACTGGCAGACCACCAAGTCGCGCGCCCGGCGTCACGTCCGGCAGATCGCCGGTGAGCTGATCCGCCTCTACTCGGCCCGCCAGGCCACCCCCGGACACGCGTTCGCGCCGGACACCCCGTGGCAACGCGAGCTCGAGGACGCCTTCGGCTACGTCGAGACCCCGGACCAGCTGTCCTCGATCGACGAGGTCAAGGCCGACATGGAGAAGACGGTCCCGATGGACCGACTGATCTGCGGCGACGTGGGTTACGGCAAGACCGAGATCGCGGTGCGTGCCGCGTTCAAGGCGATCCAGGACGGCAAGCAGGTCGCTGTGCTGGTTCCGACGACACTGTTGGTGAAGCAGCACTTCACCACCTTCTCCGAGCGCTACGCCGGCTTCCCGGTGACCGTGAAGTCGCTGTCCCGGTTCCAGACGGACAAGGAGGCCCGCGAGGTCATCGACGGGCTGGCGACGGGTGCGGTCGACCTGGTCATCGGCACCCACCGCCTGCTGTCCAAGGAGATCCAGTTCAAGGACCTCGGGCTCGTCGTCATCGACGAGGAGCAGCGCTTCGGCGTCGAGCACAAGGAGCAGCTCAAGCAGATGCGTACGGCGGTCGACGTGCTCGCCATGTCGGCCACCCCGATCCCGCGCACCCTGGAGATGGCGGTCACCGGCATCCGCGAGATGTCGACCCTGGCGACGCCGCCGGAGGAGCGGCACCCGGTGTTGACCTTCGTCGGGGCGTACGAGGAGAAGCAGGTCGCCGCCGCGCTGCGGCGCGAGCTGATGCGCGAGGGCCAGGTCTTCGTCGTGCACAACAAGGTGCAGACGATCGAGAAGACCGCCGCCCGGCTGCGCGAGCTGGTGCCCGAGGCGCGCATCGGCACCGCCCACGGAAAGATGGGCGAGCGCCGCCTCGAGGAGGTCGTGGTCGACTTCTGGGAGCGCCGCCTGGACATCCTGGTCTGTACCACCATCGTCGAGACAGGCCTGGACATCTCGAACGCGAACACGCTGATCGTCGAGCGCTCCGACGTGCTCGGCCTGTCCCAGTTGCACCAGCTGCGCGGCCGTGTCGGTCGTGGCCGGGAGCGGGCGTACGCCTACTTCCTCTACCCGAACGACAAGCCGTTGACCGAGACCGCACACGACCGGCTGCAGACCATCGCCAGCAACACCGACCTCGGCGCCGGCATGCAGGTGGCGATGAAGGACCTGGAGATCCGCGGCGCCGGAAACCTGCTCGGCGGCGAGCAGTCCGGTCACATCGCGGGCGTCGGTTTCGACCTGTACGTCCGGATGGTCGGCGAGGCGGTCGCGGACTTCCGCGGCGACGAGGTCGACAACGGCCCCGCCGAGATCAAGATCGAACTGCCGGTCGACGCCCACCTGCCGCACGACTACGTGCCGGGGGAGCGGTTGCGGCTGGAGGCGTACAAGAAGTTGGCGACGGTCGCCGACGAGAACGAACTCACCGAGATCGTCGAGGAGCTCAAGGACCGGTACGGCGCGCCGCCGGAGCCGGTGCAGCACCTGCTCGAGGTGGCCCGGTTGCGGGTCATCGCGCGGCGTGCCGGGATCGGCGACATCGCGATGCAGGGTCGCTACGTGCGGTTCGGCCCGGTCGACCTGCCGGAGAGCAAGCAGCTGCGCCTGCAGCGTCTCTACAAGGGCAGCCAGCTCAAGCCGGCGTTGCACACCATCCTGGTGCCGGCGCCGATGACGGCTCCGGTCGGCGGCAAACCGTTGCGCAACGGCGAGGTGCTGTCCTGGGCGGCGGACCTGATCCGCCACGTGCTGCTCGACTGACCGGTGGCGCGGATCACACCCGGCCGTGGCAGGATTGGCGGCGCTCACCCTGGAGAGGACCTTCATCTGATGTCTCGTACGTCGCTGCGCGTCGCACCGATCCTGCTCGCGGTCTCCGCGTTCGGGTTGTCCGCCTGTTCCCACGACGGATCCGTCGCCGCGTCGTACGGCGACACCACCGTCACCTCCGACCAGGTGCAGTCCGCGGTCGACGACATCGTCGCCGAGCAGCCGAAGTCCCAGTTCGACCCGCAGTCGGCGATCGCCTACCTGGTGCTCGGCCCGTCGATCAACGACCTCGCGAAGAAGTATGGCGTCTACGTCTCGGCCGACCAGGCGAGGGCCCAGTTCAAGAAGACCCAGCCTTCGCAGGCTGCGGTCGACACCGTGCAGAGCAACCTGAACATGACGAACCTGCGCGACAACGACAAGGGCTCGGCGGCGTTCAACAACCTGCTGCAGAAGGCCAAGGTCTCGATGAACCCGCGCTACGGCCAGTGGGTCGTGGGCGAGGGCCCGAACTCCGATGACGGCAACTGGATCAAGCCGGTCGATCTCGTCCCGCAGACCGCCTGAGTCGCGGATGGTCGGCAGCCTCACCCTGCTCGTGACCAGCCCGCGGGTGCCCGCGGGAGTGCTCAGCCGGGACGCCTGGCGCGCCCTGGAAGCGGCCGACGTGGTGCGAGCGGCGGCCACCGACGACCCGGTTCCGGCCGCCGTCGCCGTCTCCGGGGTCGCGGTCGAACAGCTCGACCCGAACCTGCCGCTCGGCCGCGCTCTCGCCGCCGAGGCAGCGACCCGCGACGTCGTCTGGATCGTCTCGCCCGACGGTGACCCCGGGCTGACCGACTCGCTCGCCGCCGAGCTCACCCGCAGCGCCGACGCGCCGCCGGTCGAGATGCTGGTCGGCTCCTGGGACGTGCCGGGCGCCCGTCTGCTCGACGCCGTTGCCGCGATGGACACCCTGCGCTCCCCGGGCGGCTGCCCGTGGGATGCGCAGCAGACCCACACCTCACTGGCGAAGTACCTCCTGGAGGAGTCCCACGAAGCCGTCGAGGCGATCGACGGCGGCGACCGGGATCACCTGCGCGAGGAACTCGGTGACGTGCTGCTGCAGGTGCTCTTCCACTCCCGGATCGCCCAGGACGACCCGGACGACCCGTGGGACGTCGACGACGTCGCCGCCGGTCTGGTCGACAAGCTCGTACGCCGCCACCCCCACGTCTTCGCCGACGGCGAGGCGTCGACCGCGGCCGAGGTCGAGGAGAGCTGGGAGCGGATCAAGGCGGCCGAGAAGGCCGATCGCGCCACCAGTGAGACGCCGCTGCTCGAAGGCATCCCGGCCTCGCTGTCGACGCTGCTGGTTGCCGACAAGGTGCTCGCCCGACGCGAGCGCGCCGGTGTCACCGAGCTGCCCGCCGACAACGGGATCGGGTCGCAGCTGCTGCGGTTGGTCGCGCAGGCGCGCGCCGCGGGCGGCGACGCGGACCAGGCCCTGCGGGCCGCCGTACGCGCCCTGGCCACCGAACACTGAGCCCGGCCGTCCCGGATCGCATTTCGCTACCGGGCCGTACGCCGGGCCACCGTTAGGCTGGGCGGCGTAGTCCGAAGACGTGTCCGCCCACTTCCGTTCAGGAGCCTGCTTTGGCCAGCATCGACGCCATCATCGCGCGCGAGATCCTCGATTCCCGGGGAAACCCCACTGTTGAGGTCGAGGTCGTCCTCGACGACGACTCGTTCGGCCGCGCGGCCGTCCCCTCCGGTGCCTCCACCGGTCAGTTCGAAGCGGTCGAGCGCCGCGACGGCGACAAGAAGCGTTACCTCGGCAAAGGCGTCGAGGACGCCGTCGACGCCGTGGTCGAGGAGATCGCCCCGGCGCTGCTGGGCTACGACGCCGACGAGCAGCGGCTCATCGACACCGAGATGATCGAGATCGACGGCACCCCCAACAAGGGCAAGCTCGGCGCGAACGCCATCCTCGGCGTCTCGCTGGCCGTCGCGAAAGCCGCCGCTGAGTCGGCGCAGCTGCCGCTGTTCCGGTACGTCGGTGGCCCGAACGCCCACGTGCTACCCGTCCCGATGATGAACATCCTCAACGGTGGCGCCCACGCCGACTCCAACGTCGACATCCAGGAGTTCATGATCGCGCCGATCGGTGCGCCCTCGTTCCGCTAGGCCGTGCGCTGGGGCGCCGAGGTCTACCACCAGCTCAAGAAGGTGCTGCAGGACAAGGGCCTGTCGACCGGTCTGGGCGACGAGGGCGGCTTCGCGCCGAGCCTCGAGTCCAACCGCGCCGCGCTCGACCTGATCGTCGAGGCGATCAAGGCCGCCGGTTACGAGCCGGGCAAGGACATCGCGCTGGCGCTCGACGTCGCCGCCAGCGAGTTCGGCGAC
>JASLFY010000071.1 GCA_030150425.1 Yimella sp.
CACCGGAGGTGTTCGACGACTTGAGTGCACCGCTGAGCGTCGCGGTCTGCTGATGCAACGCGTCGGTGGTCTCGGCGACCGTCCGCAGTTGCGCGCCGAGCGCTCCGTACTGGGTCGCGCGATCACGCTCGAGGGCTTCCACCTGGCGCTCGACGCGGGCCAGGGTGGAGGACAAGGGGGCCAACGCCCGCGCGGTCTGCTGGTCGTCGCCGAGCGCGGCTTCCAGGTCGACGATGCGCTCACGCAGCAGTTGCCGCTCGGTGTCGGCAGCGGCGAGGTGGGCGTCGTGGCGCGGCCGCAGCACCGTCCGCGCCGCGGCCGCTCCGAGCAGCAGGCCGACGGCGAGGCCGATCAGGAGACTCAGCATCGGGGTCATGGCGCCACCATGTCAGCCGGCACCGACAACCACTTCGCAGCAGCGCCCGCGCACGGGATGTCGGTTCGGCGCGGTAGGTTTCGCAGCGCCGGAGCAAAACCCCAGGAGGATCCATGTCCAGCGTCGCCGAACCCGCGGCCGTCGAAGCAGAGCAGCTGACCCGCAGTCAGCGCCTCGACCGGTTGCCGTTCACCTCGTTGCACGGCCGGCTCCTCGGCGGGTCGGGCATCGGTTGGGCCCTCGACGCGATGGACGTCGGACTCATCTCCTTCCTGATGGTCGCGATCAAGAAGGAATGGGGACTGTCCACCGGTCAGGTGTCCTGGCTCGCGTCCGTCGGGTTCATCGGGATGGCTGTCGGTGCGTCCCTGGGCGGCTACCTGGCCGACCGGATCGGGCGGCGGAACATCTTCGCCCTCACCCTGCTGGTCTACGGCTTGGCGACCGGTTTCTCGGCGTTGTCGACCGGGTTCTGGATGCTGATCGCGTTCCGCTTCGTCATCGGCCTCGGTCTGGGCGCAGAACTCCCGGTCGCCTCGACGTTGGTGAGCGAGTACGCGCCCGCGCGGATCCGCGGCCGGATGGTCGTGCTGCTCGAGTCGTTCTGGGCGGTCGGCTGGGTGTTGGCCGCGCTGATCGGGTACTACATCGTGCCGAAGGACAACGGCTGGCGCTGGGCGCTGGTGCTCGGCGTCGTGCCGGCGCTGTACGCGTTGTACGTGCGGCGCGGGCTGCCGGAGTCGGTGCGCTTCCTGGAGCGGGTCGGACGGCTCGACGAGGCGGAGGCCTCGGTGCGCCGGTTCGAGGAGTCGGCGGGCGTCGAACCGGTGCCCTCGCCGGCACCGGCGAAGGCGGCCAAGATCTCACCGAAGGCGTTGTGGGAGAAGCGTTTCGCCGGTCGGACGGTGGCGCTGTGGCTGACCTGGTTCGGGGTCAACTTCTCCTACTACGGCGCCTTCCTGTGGATCCCGACCTTCCTGGTCGCGCAGGGGTTCCCGATGGCCAAGTCGTTCGAGTTCACGCTCTGGATCACCCTCGCCCAGCTGCCCGGGTACGCCGTCGCGGCGGTGCTGATCGAGAAGGTCGGCCGCCGCTTCACGCTGGCCTCCTTCCTGCTCGGTTCGGCGGTGTCGGCGATGGCCTTCGGGCAGGCCTCGTCGGAAACCTGGATCCTGGTCACGGGCTGCCTCCTGTCCTTCTTCAACCTCGGCGCCTGGGGCGCGCTGTACGCCGTGACCCCGGAGGTCTACCCGACGACGATGCGGGCGACCGGCAGCGGCAGCGCGACCGCGTTCGGGCGGATCGCCTCGATCATCGGTCCGCTGCTGGTGCCGTGGGTGCACGACAACCACGGGACCGGGCCGACCTTCGTGCTCATCGCGATCTCGTTCGCCCTGGCGATGCTGGCGGCGCTCGGGCTGCCGGAGTGGAAGGGCAAGGAGCTCGCGAACAGCTGAGCCGGGAGTGGGTCAGCTGCGACGATTCGCCCGGAAGAGCACCTGGCTGGCCCGATCCACCCGGGTCCAGGCGAACCGTTGCACGAGCAGGGTGAGGGTGCCCGCGAGCAGCATCCCGGCGATGTTGAGGCCGAGCTGACTGAGTGAACCGCCGATCTCGGACGGGACTCCGAGGGCCAGACCCAGGGCGAGGTTGCCGGCGGCCGGGACGGTCGTCACGGAGATGAAGACCCCGACCATGGTCTGCGCCTTCTCGGCCGACAGGGCGATGACACCGGCGGCACCGGCGAGCACCGCGACGGCGAAACTCCACCCGTCCGGGTGCCAGATGAAGGCGGTCTGCGGCCGCGGACGCAGCAGCATGGCCGCGTCGATCCAACCGAGCAGGCCACCCACCCAGGCGACCGCGGCGGTGACGAGGATCGCGAAGGCGAAAGAGCGCACCAGCAGCCGGATCCCGTTGGCGACCAGGTGTTTCTTGCCGAGCACGATGCCGGTGCAGATCGCCGCGACGGTCGCGAACTCGGGGCCGACCACCATCGCCCCGACCACCAGGATGGCCGAGTCGGTGAGTACCGCGATGGCCGCGAGCATGACGGCGATGACCAGGAACAGGTGGAAGGTGACGGTCGGCCGCACTCCAGACGCGGCCTGCGCCTTGATCACGTCCCAGACGACCGCGTCGTCGGGGTCGCCGGCGGCGGCCTCCTCCACCTCGTGGGCGCGACGGAACGGGGTGGCGGTCAACGGAACGAGCGAGATCCCGCCCGCGTCGTCCAGCCCGGTGGCTGCCAGGTCGTCCAGCAACGAGCTCGCGGCCTCGCGTGCGACGTCCACCTCGATGAGGTCGGCGGGCGGCTCGACACAGGCGCCCGGCAACCGGATCAGGTTCGTCACGACGGGGTTGTCGACCAACAGGGCAAGCACCGGATCAACCAGTTGAGGGGGCACTGTGAGCCGCAGGTGGACGAGCATGCCCGCAAGGGTAGTTAGACTCCTTGTCCCGTGGCCCTCACCATCGGAATCGTCGGACTGCCCAACGTCGGCAAGTCCACCATGTTCAACGCACTGACCAAGAACAATGTGCTCGCCGCGAACTATCCGTTCGCGACCATCGAGCCCAATGTCGGCGTCGTCCCGTTGCCCGACCCGCGCCTGAAGGTGCTCGCCGGGATCTTCGGATCCCAGGCGATCCTGCCGGCGACGGTGTCCTTCGTCGACATCGCCGGCATCGTCAAGGGTGCCTCGGTGGGTGAGGGCCTGGGGAACAAGTTCCTGGCCAACATCCGCGAGGCGGACGCGATCTGCCAGGTCGTGCGCGCCTTCGTCGATGACGACGTGCACCACGTCGACGGCAAGGTCGAGCCGAGCTCCGACCTGGAGACGATCAACACCGAGCTGGTGCTGGCCGACCTGCAGACCCTGGAGAAGGCAGTGCCGCGCCTGGAGAAGGAGGTCAAGGGCAAGAAGACCGAGAAGGCCGTGCTGGACGCCGCGGTCGCCGCCCAGAAGATCCTGGAGACGGGCGACCCGATCTCGGCGCACCCGGGCGAGGTCGACCTGGACGCCGTCCGCGAACTCGGTCTGCTGACCACCAAGCCATTCATCTACGTGTTCAACGTGGACGAGGACCAACTCACCGACGAGGCCTTCCAGACCGAGATGGCGAAGCTGGTCGCGCCGGCCGACGCGATCTTCCTCAACGCCAAGCTCGAGTCCGAGGTCGCCGAACTGGACGAGGAGGAGGCCCGGGAGCTGCTCGAATCGGTCGGCATCACCGAGCCCGGCCTGGACCAGTTGGCGCACAAGGGTTTCCACTCCCTCGGCCTGCAGACCTACCTGACTGCCGGCCCGAAGGAGACCCGCGCCTGGACGATCCACAAGGGTTGGACCGCCCCGCAGGCCGCCGGCGTCATCCACACCGACTTCCAGAAGGGCTTCATCAAGGCCGAGGTGATCAGCTTCGACGACCTGGTGGAGGCCGGT
>JASLFY010000217.1 GCA_030150425.1 Yimella sp.
GTCCAGGAAGTCGGACTTCTCCAGGTTCTGGGCGTGCGGCCGGACCTGCGTCCACGCGGCCTCGCCGAGCGCCTGCCGGGCGGCGTCCTGGCCGCTGTTGTGCTGGGTGCGGCTCAACACCTGGCGGCGGATCGAGCGCAACTGCTGCGGGTCGATGTTGACCGGGTGGCCGGCGATCATCGCCCGGAAACGCTCCGGGGCGTCGGGCGCGACGTCCCGCGCCGCGCGGGCCAGCACGCGCCGGATCCGCAGCGATCCCTTGACCGCGGCGGCGGCCGGCGGGTCGAGCCGTACGGCGGTCATGCCCTCGATGACGTCGCCGAGGGACCGCAGCGTGACGGTGTCCTCACCCAGGGAGGGCAGCACCCGCTCGATGTACGCGGTGTACGCCGCCGACGGGCCGACGACGAGGATGCCGCCCGCTTCGTACTTGCGTCGGTCGGAGTAGAGCAGATAGGCGGCGCGGTGCAACGCGACGACGGTCTTTCCGGTGCCCGGACCGCCGGTGATCTCGGTGACGCCGCGCGCGGTGGCGCGGATCGCCTGGTCCTGGTGCTGCTGGATGGTGGCGACGATGTCGCGCATCTGCCCGCCGCGGCTGCGGGTTAACGCGGCCATCAGGGCACCGTCGCCGACGACGACCATGTCGTCCGGCGCCTCCGGCACCATCAGGTCGTCCTCGACACCGATCACCTGGATGTCGCGGCAGCGCAGCACGCGCCGGCGGATCACGTTCTTCGGATCGGACGGGGTCGCCTGGTAGAACGGCGCGGCGGCCGGGGCGCGCCAGTCGATGACCAGCGGTTCGTACTCGTCGTCGCGCACCCCGAGGCGGCCGACGTAGCGGATCTCGCGGGTCTCGCCGCTGGGGTCGGGGCGGTCGTGGTCGAGGTCGAGGCGGCCGAAGACGAGGCCTTCGTACTGGGTCTCCAGCGAGCGGCGACGGCGACCGGCGTTGAACACCAACGCATCCCGCTCGAAGAGTCCGGTGATCTCCTCCTCGCGCACCTCACCGGTGCGCGACGACCGACCGCGGGCCAGGCCCTCCGCCTCGACCAGAGCGGCGCGGTCACCCGCCTTGCGCAGTTCGCGGTACACCCGGTCGACGTGGGCCTGCTCGTGGGCGATCTCCTGCCGCACCGCCGCCGACGTCGCGTCGGTCGCGGACGACCCCGTCGCAGTCATGGAACCCCCACCAGTCGCTGGAACCCGAACAAGCGCAGAAGTCTACGCGGCGGCGGGTGGGTGTTTCAGATCAGGCCACGCTTGGCGGCCACGACCCCGGCCTGGAAGCGGGTGTCGCTGTCGAGGGTTTCCATCATCGCCCGCACCCGGCGCTCGATCGTGCGCTGCGAGACGTTCATGCTGCGCGCAATGGCGCCGTCGGTCGCTCCGCCGGCGAGCATCCGCAGGATCTGTCGGTCGCGGTCCTCCCGGTCGTTGCCGCTCTGGCTGCGGGTCCACGTGTTGTTCGAGCGCCACGCGGCCTCGACCAGCGCCAGGGTCGCCCGCGCGACGTGGGGTTCGGTGATCGACAGCCCGACGATCTCGGTCGGGTCGGCCGGGTCGGTGAGGTCGAGCACCGCGTGGCCACGATCGTTGGCGAACACGGTGAACGGGAGTCCGGAGCTGAAGCGGTGCTGCTCGCCCGCGGCGGTGCGGGCATCGACCACCTCGGCGATCCGGGGGATCGTCAGCAGTTCCACGTCCAACGTCGCGCGCGCGTCCATCTGGTCCCCGGCGTAGTTGCGCATCGGCAGGCGGTGGAATTCCTCGGGCAGGCCGATCAACCATCGGGTGTAGGGCGTATCCGCGCAGAACGAAACGACTTTCGTCCCGGCGCTGCCCATCAGCTCCCGCGTGACGTAGGCAATCGACTCGACCGTCGTCAGTCGCTGGAAGTCGTTCGTCTCGCCGGGGGCGCCGGCCGCGTTGGCGGCGTAGACCCGGGCCAGGGCGGGCGCGGAGCGGCGAATGGTGCGGGCGTACTCCTCGAGCCGGCTGGCGAAGGCTGGGAGGGCGAGGTCCGGGGGCTGCGCCTGCCAGGTGGTCGGCCCGATCCGGCGCACGATCCCGCGCTCGAGCATCAGCTCCATCGCGCGCTCGATGAAGTCCGCCGAGAACCCGTGGTGCATCAGGTCCTTGGTGGTGATCGTCGGGGACTCCAACAGTGCGAGGTAGATCGCGGTGTTGTTGTCATTGACCTCGAGGTCATGGATGTTGAGGCCGCTCGAGCCGGTGGAATCCGTTGTCGCCGAGGCAGTTTCGGATGCCGAGGAGCGCTTGGCTGGCATGGTCGGGGTCCCTCCCTGTCGACCGGACGCCCACCAGTATGGCTGATTTTGGCGGATTTCCGTCATTGGCAAAAATCCGTCGCGTCTCAGTTGGACACTGCGAACTTTCGTGGGCAATAGTTGATCCAGCAACCTTCGGGTTGTGCGAGCCGCCAGGCGTGTTGTCGGATCCCCCCTCCGACCAACCCCGGCGCTCGTAGCGGGTCCCTCCCGAGAGACCTCCCCCCTGACTTTCGGGAGGGCCCGCTGCCTTCTTCCTCCCTCACCCGTAGGCTCGAACCGTGAAGATTCTGGTGCTCGGTTCCGGTGGTAGGGAACATGCCCTCGTACGCTCGCTCGCTGCGGATCCCGACGTCGATTCGGTGATCGCGGCCCCCGGCAATCCCGGGATGGCCCAGGTGGCGCGCTGTCTGCCGGTCACGGCGACCGACCCCTCTGCGGTGGTCGACCTGGCCCGTGCGGAAGGCGTCGACCTGGTCGTCATCGGCCCCGAGGCCCCGCTGGTTGCTGGCGTCGCAGATGCGTTGCGGGACAGCGGTTTCGACACCTTCGGTCCGTCCGCCGAGGCTGCCCGACTCGAGGGCAGCAAGGCGTTCGCCAAGCAGGTCATGGCCGCCGCCGGTGTGCCGACCGCGATGAGCTGGGTGTGCGGGACCGAGGACGAACTGCGCGACGCGCTGGACGCCAGCGGAGCCCCGTACGTCGTCAAGGACGACGGCCTCGCCGCCGGCAAGGGTGTGGTGGTCACCTCCGACCTCGAGGAGGCCGTCGCCCACGGCAACACCTGTTTCGCTGCGGGCGGCACGGTCGTCGTCGAGGAGTTCCTCGACGGGCCCGAGGTCTCCCTGTTCTGTATCACCGACGGTCGCACAGTCGTCCCGCTCTCCCCGGCGCAGGACTTCAAGCGGGTCGGCGACGACGACGCGGGCCCGAACACCGGCGGCATGGGTGCGTACTCCCCGCTGGACTGGGCGCCGGAGGGCCTCGTCGGCGAGGTCGTGCGCACCGTCGCCGAGCCGACGATCGCCGAGATGGCCCGGCGCGGCACCCCCTTCGCCGGAGTGCTGTACGTCGGCCTCGCCCTCACCTCGCGCGGCCCCCGGGTGATCGAGTTCAACGCCCGCTTCGGCGACCCGGAGACCCAGGTCGTACTCGCCCGGCTGGCGACCCCGCTCGGTGGTGTGCTGCGCGCCGCCGCCCGCGGTGAGCTGGACCGGCTGGAGCCGTTGCAGTGGCGCGCGCAGAGCGCGGTCACCGTCGTCCTCGCCGCCGAGGGCTACCCGGCCGCACCCGTGACCGGCGACGCGATCGGCGGGCTGCCGGACCCGGCGGCCGGTGGGGCGTACGTCCTGCAGGCCGGCACCACCGAACGGGACGGACAGCTGGTGTCCGCCGGCGGTCGGGTCCTCGCGGTCACCGCGCTCGGCGACGACCTCGCCGCGGCGCGGGAGTCCGCGTACGCCGCGATCGAGCGGATCTCGTTGCGCGGCAGCCACTTCCGCCGCGACATCGCGCAGAAGGCGGAGCGCGGGGAGATCACCGTCTGACACCGACGGACAGCACGAAGGGCGCGACCGAACGGTCGCGCCCTTCTGTGCTGCGGTGTTCCGGTCAGTTGCCGGTCAGGCCGTCCTTGAGGTCCTGGGCGGCGTCCTTGACGTGTTCGCCGGCCTGCTTGCCCTTGGCCTCCGCCTGGGTGGCGGCGCCGTCGGCCTGCTGGCTCTCGTCGCCGCGGGCATCGCCCAGCGTCTCCTGGGCCTTGCCCTTCAACTCGTCGACCTTGTTGCTGATCTTGTCGCCGATACCCATGGTGTTTCTCCTTCGATTGAAGACTGGATGTTTCGATCCTGCCTCGCCGAACCGGCGAGTGGGTGGTTACGGGAGAATGATCTGCATGACTCTCGAGCTCCCCGGCTACACCCATGTCTACTCCGGCAAGGTGCGCGACCTCTACACCCCGACGGGGGAGGAGAATCAGCTGCTGCTGGTCGCCTCGGACCGCATCTCCGCCTTCGACTTCGTGCTCGACACCCCGATCCCGGACAAGGGGAAGGTGCTGACCCAGCTGTCGCTGTGGTGGTTCGAGCAGTTGCAGGACCTGCTGCCCAACCACGTGGTGTCCACCGAAGTGCCCGAGGCCGTCGCCGGCCGTGCGGTGCTGGTCGAGAAGCTCGACATGGTTCCTGTCGAGTGTGTGGCGCGCTGCTACCTGACCGGCGGCGGTCTGGCCGACTACACCGCGACGGGTGTCGTCTCCGGGGTTCAGCTGCCCGCCGGCCTGGTCGACGGCTCCGAACTGCCCGAGCCGATCTTCACCCCGTCGACCAAGGCGCCGGTGGGTGAACACGACGAACCGATCTCGTACGACCAGGTAGTCGCCGAGATCGGCGCACCGCTGGCCGAGCAGGTGCGCGACCTGACCATCGCAATCCTCAAGCGGGGCAACGAGATCGCCGCCGAACGCGGCATCCTGCTGGCCGACACCAAGGTCGAGTTCGGCCGCCGCGCTGACGGCACGCTCGTGCTCGCCGACGAGGTGCTGACCCCCGACTCCTCGCGCTTCTGGCCGGCCGACCAGTACGCCCCGGGCCGCCCGCAGCCGTCGTTCGACAAGCAGTACGTCCGCGACTGGCTGACCTCGCCGGCCTCCGGGTGGGACCGCCACGGCGGCGAGGCCCCGCCGGCCCTGCCGGACGACGTCGTCGAACAGACCCGCGCGAAGTACGTCGAGGCGTACGAGCGACTGACCGGGCGCACCTTCGCCTGACCACGGACGTACGGAACGGGCCGGCACTCCTGAGGGAGTGCCGGCCCGTTCGGCCTTGTCGGCTTACTTGAAGGCGCGGATGAACTTCATCCCGTTCGGCGAACCGACGCCGGTCACGTTGTCCCAGCCCTTGGCCGAGACGAGGTTCTCCGGCTTACCGTCGAGCGCGACGACCTCCTGGCCCCAGACGGACGACTTGAACCACAAGCCCGCCTTGTTCGCCTGGTTGATGTCGGTGATCGCGGCCGAGTGGCGCATCTTGTACAACTTCGGCGCGGCGAGGCCCGCGGTCGAGTGGTTGTACGCCTTGGCCAGGCCGACGATCGCGGCGGTGACCGGCGACGCCAGCGAGGTGCCGCCGTACGTCGCGTAGCCGACCTCCGAACCGGTCGGGTTGCCGTTGTCGTCGAGGGTGTACGACCGGAACCGCAGGGTGTAGCCGGTGTACGGGTCGGCGATCGCCGCCACGTCCGGCACCGCGCGCATGGTGGTCGAGGTGGTCACGACACCCTTCTGCCACGACGGCTGCTTCGACACGGCGCTGACGCCGCCGCCCGCACCGTAGATCGGGTGGGTGGTCAGCACCGAGAACTGGCTCTTGCTCGCGTCGGGCTGGCTGTAGAACTGGTCCTCCCAACCGGCGTTGACCGGGGTCTGGCCGTTGGCCAGCATGCCGACCGAGGTGCCACCGACCGCCGTGGTGTAGGCGCTCGAGGCCGGGTAGCCGATGTGCGGCTTGCCGTCCGGAGTGCCGCCGGCACCGAGGTCGTTGCTGGTCGAGTTGTTGCCGTCGTCACCGCTCGAGGCGAACGTCGAGATGCCGGTCAGCGCGGCCTGCTGCAGCGGACGGTCCCACGCGGCCATGTCGGCGGCGGTCATGCCGTCGTCGTACGGCATGCCGAACGACATCGAGATGGTCGTCACCTTGTGGGCGTCGATCATCTTCTGCATCTCGGCGGTGAGGTCGGCGTCGTAGCAGGACGCGGCGCCGTAGTAGCGGATCGCGGCGTTCGGTGCGATGGCGTGGGTCGACTGGACGTCCAGCGCCTGCTCGCCCTGGATGTCGTACGGACCGCAGTCGGCCATGCCGGCGTCGGCCGGCTCGATGACGCCCTGGTAGTCGGTCAGCGCCGGGTAGCCCGCGGCCGTCATGTAGTCGTTGGTCGTCTTCTGGATGTCGGTGTCGCCGCCCCAGAGCAGGATGCCGAGGGTGGGCTTGAGCCCCTTCGCGTCCTGGACGCCGTACATCTTCTGCAGGTCGGCGGGCAAGTAGCCGCAGATGTAGTTCGACTCGTTCGCGTACTTCTTCGCGCTCGGGAGGAGGTGGTCGCCCCAGTAGTTGGCGCAGTCGGTGGAGCCGTCGGTCGCCGGGTTCTTCGACTTCTTGGCGGGCGCGACGGTGGAACGCGAACTGCCGTCCAGGGCAGTGCTGTTCGGGGTGACGCGGTGGACCGTGTTCAGGCCGGCGATGCCGCTGATGCCCAGGTCCGACGGGACGCTGGGTGCCTTGTCGACGGACAGGCCGCGGACGCCGTGCAGGCTGGCCTTGTGCATGGTGACGCCGAAGGTCTTGTTGACCTTGGCGACGTCGCCGGACACCTCGACCTGGGCGCCGTTGACGCTGGAGTACTTCACCGAGAAGCCCTGCGACTTCGCCCAACCGGCGACCTTGCTGACCGAAGCGGCAGTCGGGGCGAACTTGGCGGCGTACTCCGCCGGGGTCACGCTCTGGCCGCGGTCGATCATCGACTGGGCGAGGGCGGCGTTGCGCAGCGGCAACTGCAGGGTGACGGACATCGGGGTGCCGGCCGCGGCCGCACCGTCGACCTTGAGGGCGGAGCTGGTGAGCTTGCCCGAGTTGGCCAGAACCGACTTGCCGTTGCCGGCGGCGTGCGCCGGTAGTGCCGGCATGACTGCCGCCGTGGAGAGGGCCGCGATCGCGGCCAGGGCAGAACGACGCTTCATGAAGGTTGCTCCCTGGGGGTGAGGAAAGCCGGTGGCCACAGCCGGTCGCCGGACTTTCAAAAACTAGGATCGCGGCGACGCCTGCGGGTGATCCGAACGAAATTGCCAGCACATTCCCAGGTTTTGCAGGTTTCTCCCAGGTTCGGCCGTCGTCTCAGCGCAGCTTGAAGTTGCCCGGGTCGGGCGGCGGCGGCGCGACCGCGTCGGCGGTTTCGACGGCCCGCCCCTGACGGCCCCACGCGGCCACTTGCGCCCCGTCGACCAGGGTCGTCGGGAACGCGGTGCGGGCGATCGCACGCCGCAGCTCGGCGGTCGGCAGCTCGGCGTCGGACGCGACGAGCACGTAGTTCCCGAATCGCTTCCGCTTCACGACCTCGGTCGTGGTGATCGCCAATTGGTGTCCGAACTGCGTTGCGGCAGTAGCGATCACGCTCGAGAGGAACGCGCGGTCGGGACGGTCCGTGATGTTCGCCAACAGGACGCCGCCGGGCTTGAGGACCCGGCGGTAGTCGGCGTACGCGGCGGTGGTGACCAGGTCGACCGGCACCGTTCCCCGGTCGAAGGCGTCGACGACGATCACGTCCGCAGCGTCGTCGCGCAACTGCGCCAGACCGTCCTGGCCGGTGGTGCCCCGTACGCGGATCCGGTGGCCGCGTGGCAGCGGCAACTCCCGGCGTACGGCCTCGGTCAGTTCGGTGTCCGGCTCCAGCACGATCTGCGGGGAGCCCGGCCGGGTGTGCTGCACGTAGCGGGGCAGGGTGAGGCCGGCGCCACCGATGTGGGTGACCCCCAGCGGGCCGGGCGGCAGCAGGTCGATGACGGTCGCGAAGTGCTGGACGTACTCGAAGACGAGCAGGCCGGGGTCGGCCGGGTCGACGTACGACTGCGGGTGGCCGTCGCGCAGCACCGTCACCCCAGCGCGTTCGTCGGTGCGGAACTCCAGCGGCTCGGTCATGGTGAGAGCCTAGGAGGAGTTCCGCCGAGGACCGTACGAGGAGAGGACCCATGCCCGCGCGACGCATCGACCCCAGCCAAGGACGTACGGCGGTGCTCGCGTGGGCGGTCGACCCGGCCCAACCGCGGGCCGTCGTCGCCACCGCGGTCCGCTACACGCTGGAGGAACTCGCGCTGCAGGCCCCCGGGCGCTCGGTGGAGGTGCGGGTGCCGCCGTACGGGGCGGTGCAGGTGGTCGAAGGACCGACCCACCGCCGCGGAACCCCGCCGAACGTCGTCGAGATGGACGCCGCCACCTGGCTCGGGCTGGTGCTCGGCGACCTCGAGTGGGCCACGGTGCAGGACGCCGGGATGTTGCGAGCCTCGGGCGGCCGGGCCGACCTGAGCGCGTACCTGCCGCTGCTGCGCCGCCCTTCCTGAGAATGAAACTGCCCGAATATGAATCCGCGCGCCCTACCGACATTCGCGCCGCCTGTGGGGCGGGCAGATGTCGGTAAGGCGCGCGGATCGGTGTCGGCTCGCCGGAGGCGTCAGCGCTTGGACTTGTCCCAGTGGCGGAAGCCGGCGGCGCTCGCGGACTCCTCGTCCTTGAAGTAGATCTCCGCCTCCGTACGGCCGTAGTGCGGCGACGCCGGACCGTGGAAGAGCATCGAGTCGGCGTTGCCCTTCAGCCAGCCCTCCGGGCCGGACCCGTCGTCCTTCGGCATGACGGAGCCGGGGAAGGCGCCCTCCTCGAAGCCGGTCGCGTCGGTGGCCGCGGCTGCCGGTGCCTCGTCGGCCTGGGGCTCAGCGTGCTCAGCAGCACCCTCGGTCAGGGCGTCGGACTCCGTCGCGTGGTCGGCTCCGCGGTGCGGCGGCTCGGCGGCGGCGGTCGGGCCACCTTCCTCGGGCGTACGCGCCGGGCTGGACTTGGCCGGACCAGCCGTCGCGGCGGCGCCGTCGAAGTCATCCAACGGGAGCGGCGGGGTCGACCAGTCGTCGCCACCGGATGCGGCCTGCGGCTTCGCTTCGGTCGTCGGAGTCGCGTCGGTCGTCTGGGGCGCCGACTCAGCGGTCTTCGACTCCTCCGCCTGCTGCGGTTCCTCCGCCGTCGCGGTGGTCGGCTCTGCTGCGGGTGCCGCCTCGGTCTCGACCGGCACCGCCTCGGTCGCCTCGGCTGCCGGGGTCGCCGGTGCGTCGTCCAGCGGCGGGGGCGGGGTCGCCCAGTCGTCGCCACCGGAAGCGGCCGGCGCGGCAGGGGCTGCTGCCTCGTCCTTCGTGGTGGGCGCCGGTTCGGGCGTCGCCAGCTCGGCCACCGGCTCGGGCTCGGCTGCCGGTGCCACCTCGGTGTCGGCCGGGGTCGTGTCGGCCTCGGCTGCGGGGGGCGTCGGTGCGTCGTCGAGCGGCGGGGGCGGGGTGGCCCAGTCGTCGCCACCGGAGGCAGTCGGCGCAGCCGGGGTGGTGTCGGCAGCAGGCGCGGCGGGGGTGTCCGCACCCCCGCTGGTCTCGGCCTTGGTTTCGGTCTCGGCCTTCGGGGCGTCGTCCAGGGCCGGGG
>JASLFY010000258.1 GCA_030150425.1 Yimella sp.
CGTCGACCTGTTGGTCGAGTACGGCGGCGGCACCGCCGACGACGGCGTCACCGACGTCCACACTCCGGTGGCCGCGACGGTCATCGAACTCGACCCGGCGGCTCCCGGTCGGCTGGTCGGGGTCGACTACTCCGCCGACCAGGTCGAGGCGGTGCTCACCGAGATCGGGTGCACCGTCGACACCTCGGCCGAAACGTGGAAGGTGACCGCGCCGTCCTGGCGGCCGGACCTGACCACCGCACCTGACCTGATCGAGGAGGTCGCCCGGATCCAGGGCTACGACTCGATTCCGTCGATCCTGCCCGCCGCCCCCGGTGGTCGCGGGCTCACCGCCGCCCAGACCACCCGCCGGCTGGTTGCGAATGTGCTTGCCGCGCAAGGCCTTTCCGAGGTCTGGAGCGCCCCGTTCGTCAGTGAGCAGTCGTTCGACCAGCTCGGCTACCCGGCCGACGACCCGCGTCGCACGACGCTGCGGGTCGCGAACCCGTTGTCCGACGAGCAGCCGCTGCTACGCACCTCGGTGCTGCCGAGCGTGTTGGACGCGCTGCACCGCAACGTGTCCCGCGGTGCCAAGGACGTCGCCCTGTTCGAACACGGCCTGGTCATCGGCGGACCGGCCGGCACCGCGCGTACGTTCGACGTCGGGGTCTACCCGGGCGCCGAGGCCGTCGCCGAGATCGACGCCGCCGTCCCGGCCCAGCCGCGCAAGCTGGCCTGGGCGATGACCGGCGACATCGAGCGCGCCGGTTGGTGGGGCAAGGGGCGTGCGGCCGACTGGTCCGACGCGATCGCGGTGGCCCGCGACCTCGCTGAGGCCCTGGCCGTTCCGCTCGAGGTCACGACCGGTGCACTGGCGCCGTTCCACCCAGGCCGTTGCGCCCTGCTGTCGGTCAACGGTGAGGTCATCGGCGTCGCCGGCGAACTGCACCCGAAGGTCGTCTCCGCGCTGCAGCTGACCGGTCGCCCGGTCGGTGGCGAGCTCGACCTCGACGCGCTGATCGCCGCGGCGACCACGCCCCAGGCGAAGGGCCTGTCGAATTTCCCGTTGGTCAGCAGCGACATCGCGCTCACCGTCGACAGCGCCGTACGCGCCGGAGACGTCCTGCGCACGCTGCGTGGCGCGGCCGGCGACCTGCTCGAGTCGATCGTGCTGTTCGACAGCTACGAGGGCGACCAGGTCGGCGAGGGCAAGAAGTCGTTGGCCTACCGGATGACCTTCCGTGGTGACCGCACGCTCAAGACCGAGGAGGTCAACGCGGTGCGCGACGCGGCGGTGAAGGCGGCGGAGCAGGCACACGGCGCGGTGTTGCGCGGGGCGTGACCGGCGGGCCCGGCATGATGAATGATCATTCACTGATGTGTATGATCATCGCATGACGCGCATTGCCATCGCCGGGGCATCCGGCTACGCCGGGGGTGAACTCCTCCGGTTGCTGACCGCCCACCCGCAGGTCGAGGTCGGCGCGCTGGCGGCCGGCACCAATGCCGGGCAGCCGGTGACGTCGGTCCACCCGCACCTCACGCCGTACGCCGACCGCACCTTCGTCGAGACCTCGGCGCAGACGTTGGCCGGCCACGACGTGGTGTTCCTCGCGCTGCCGCACGGCGCGAGCGCGGCGCTGGCGAGCGAGCTCGACAGTGGCACGGTCGTGATCGACTGCGGCGCAGACTTCCGGCTGCGCGACAAGGCCGCCTGGGCGACGTTCTACGACACCCCGTACGCCGGCTCGTGGCCGTACGGCATGCCGGAGCTGCCGGATCACCGCGACGCGCTGCGCGGCGCCCGTCGGATCGCGGTTCCGGGGTGCTACCCGACGGCCACCTCGCTGGCCCTCGCGCCGGCGGCAGCTGCCGGCCTCATTGCGCTCGACGACATCGTGATCGTCGCCGCGTCCGGGACGTCCGGCGCGGGCAAGTCGCTCAAGCCCCACCTGCTCGGCGCCGAGGTGATGGGCGCGATGAGCCCGTACGGCGTCGGTGGCGTCCACCGCCACACCCCGGAGATCGAGCAGAACCTCTCGGCCGCGGCGGGAGCACCGGTGACCGTGTCGTTCACCCCGACCCTCGCCCCGATGCCCCGCGGCATCCTCGCCACCTGCACCGCCAAGCTGGCCGGGTCCGCCGACGCGGTGCGCGCGGCGTACGAATCGGCTTACGGCGCAGAGCCGTTCGTCCACCTGCTGCCCGAAGGGCAGTGGCCGACGACCGGCGCCGTGCTCGGCTCGAACAACGTCCACCTGCAGGTCGCGGTCGACGAGCGGGTCGGCCGGGTGGTCGTGGTCGCCGCCGTCGACAATCTGACCAAGGGCACCGCCGGCGCCGCCGTGCAGTGCATGAACCTCGCCCTGGGCCTGGAGGAGACGCTGGGCCTGCCGACGACAGGAGTGGCTCCGTGACGACCTCGAAGAACGGTGTGACCGAACCCCAAGGCTTCCGCGCGGCGGGAGTCACCGCGGGGCTGAAGGCGAGCGGTGCGCCCGATCTGGCGTTGGTCGTCAACGACGGCCCGGACCACCACGCGGCGGCGGTCTTCACCAGCAACCGGGTCGAGGCCGCTCCGGTGACCTGGAGCCGTCAGGTCGTCACCGACGGCCGCGTCGACGCGGTGATCCTCAACTCCGGCGGCGCGAACGCGTGCACCGGACCTCAGGGCTTCGCCGACACGCACCGTACGGCCGAACTGGTCGCCGACGAGCTCGGCTTATCGGCCGGTGACGTCGTGGTCTGCTCGACCGGCTTGATCGGCGAGTTGCTACCCATGGACAAGATCGAGGCGTCTGTGCCGCACGTGGTGACACAGCTGGCCGTCGACGGCGGGCCCGCCGCGGCCACCGCGATCATGACCACCGACACCGTGTCCAAGCAGGCCGTCTTCAGCCGCGACGGCTGGAGCGTCGGCGGCATGGCGAAGGGCGCCGGCATGCTGGCCCCTGCGTTGGCGACGATGCTCGTCGTCGTCACCACCGATGCGGTCGTCGACCCCGGCGAGCTCGACGGCGTCCTGCGCGCCGCCACCCACGTCAGCTTCGACCGGATCGATTCCGACGGCTGCCAGTCCACCAACGACACGGTGGTGTTGCTCGCGTCCGGCGGGTCCGGCGTACGGGTCGACGCGGCGGATCTCACCGCCGCGGTCAGTGAGATCTGCCTCGACCTCGCGCGGCAGCTGATCGGTGACGCGGAGGGCGCGGCCCACGACATCGCGATCACCGTGACCAACGCGGCCACCGAGCAGGACGCGCTCGAGGTGGCCCGGTCCATCGCCCGGAACAACCTGTTCAAGTGCGCGGTCTTCGGCAACGACCCGAACTGGGGTCGGGTGCTCGCCGCCGTCGGCACGACCGGCGCCGCCTTCGAGCCGCACGCACTGGACGTCGCGATCAACGGTGTTCAGGTCTGTCGTGCCGGCGGTGTGGGGGAGGACCGGTCCCTGGTCGACCTGACCGGTCGTGAGGTCACGGTCCTCGTCGACCTGCATGCGGGCGACACCGAGGTCACCGTCTGGACCAACGACCTCACCCACGACTACGTCCACGAGAACTCCGCCTACAGCACCTGACCGGACCGAGGAATCGACGAATGAGTCTGCGCGACAACACCTCTCTCGACGCGGCTGCCGACAAGGCGGCCACCCTGGTCGAGGCCCTGCCCTGGCTGCAGGAGTTCCGCGGCGCCCTGGTCGTGATCAAGTACGGCGGCAACGCGATGACCGACGAGTCGCTCAAGGCGGCGTTCGCCGAGGACGTCGCCTTCCTGAAGTACGCCGGGCTGCGCCCCGTCGTCGTCCACGGCGGCGGCCCGCAGATCCAGGCGATGCTGGACCGCCTCGACCTGCGCAGCGAGTTCAAGGGCGGCTTGCGGGTGACCACGCCGGAGACGATGGACGTCGTACGGATGGTGCTCACCGGCCAGGTCTCCCGCGAGCTGGTGGGACTGATCAACAGCCACGGCGCGTTGGCGGTCGGGATGTCCGGCGAGGACGCCCACCTGTTCGGTGCCCGCCGTCGGGGGACGGTGGTGGACGGCGAGGAGATCGACCTCGGGCTCGTCGGTGACGTCGTGACGGTGAACCCGGCGGCCGTGCAGGACCTGCTCGACGCCGGCCGGATCCCGGTGATCTCCTCGGTCGCGCCGGACCTGGACGTCGACGGGCAGGTGTTGAACGTCAACGCGGACACCGCCGCCGCGGCCGTCGCCACGGCCCTCGGCGCCCGCAAGCTGGTCGTCCTCACCGACGTCGAGGGCGTCTACGCGAACTGGCCCGACCGGGACAGCCTCCTGTCGAGCCTGCCGCTCGGGCAGGCGCGGGAGATGCTGCGGACCGTCGACTCCGGCATGGTGCCGAAGCTGGAGGCGTGCGTGCGAGCCATCGAGGGCGGTGTTCCGCAGGCCCACGTGATCGACGGGCGCCGTCCGCACTCGCTGCTGCTCGAGGTGTTCACGAACGCAGGTATCGGAACGATGATCGTTCCCGACGGGGAGGAAGCATGAGCGCTCAGACCCAGCAACTGCAGGCGTACGAGGAGTCGCTGCTCGGCGTCTTCGGTCGCCCGTCGATGGTGATCGACCACGGCGACGGTGCGTACCTGTGGGACGTCGACGGCAACCGCTATCTCGACCTGCTCGGCGGCATCGCGGTCAACGCTCTCGGCCACAACCACCACGCGCTGGTCGGTGCGATCTCCAAGCAGGCCGCGGAGTGCGTCCACGTGTCGAACTTCTTCACGACCCGCGCGCAGATCGAGCTGGCGCAGCTGTTGCTGCAGGTCAGTGGTGCGCCGGAGGGTTCGCGGGTGTTCTTCGCCAACTCCGGCACCGAGGCGATCGAGGCCGCGATCAAGCTGGCGCGCCGTACCGGTCGCACC
>JASLFY010000296.1 GCA_030150425.1 Yimella sp.
GTGGGCGATGCGCCCGGCCAACGAGCCGCGGGCCGATCCCGGGAACGACCGGTTGAGGTCGCGACGGTCGGGCAGGTAACGGTCGCCGGCCATGAAGCCGTGGACGTTGACGATCGGGACGGCGATGAGCGTGCCGCGAAAAGCCTTGGGGTTCAACGCCGCCAGCACTTCACGGATGACCTCGACCCCGACGATCTCGTCGCCGTGGATCGCCGCGTTCACCCACACGACCGGGCCGCCCTCCTTGCCGTGGACGACGCGCACCGGCAGGTTGATCTCGGCGCCGGTGACCAGGCGGGTGATGGGCAGTTCGGCCGAGCGGATGAACCCGGGGCGGACCCGGACGTTGCCGATCGCGAACGACTCGCGGGCCATCAACGGCCCCGATTGCGACGGCGTACGGCCAGGGCCGGGCGGCCACCGGCGTACGAGCGGGCGGAGTCGACGAGGAAGCCGCGGGCCAGGACCTCGCGGCCGATCAGCATCCGGAAACCCATCTCGTCGCGGTCGGTCAGCGTGACCTCGGCGTCGATCTCACGGCCGACCAGGGTGATCCGGGTGCGGATGACGGGGCGCTCCTGCGCGTGACCGGAGGAACTGCGTACGGAGCGGGTCTCCAGCAGCGGCGCCTGTGCCTGCACGATGTCGTCGGTGGACTTCTGCCACGGGCGGATGCCGAACGAGACCCAGCGCTCGCCGTCGCGCTCGAACTCGGTCACGTCGTAGGCGTGCAGGCTGGAGGTGCGGGCGCCGGTGTCGATCTTGGCCTTCAGCGACGGAACGCCGAGTTCGGGGAGGGCGACCCACTCGCGCCACCCGACGGTGTTGGAAGATGGGGGTTGCTCTGACACCGGAACAGTTTGGCAGGCAACAGCTTTGAAACTTGCGATCCTCTCCCGTGCGCCGCGCGCGTACTCCACCCAGCGTCTGCGCGCCGCCGCCCTCGACCGGGGCCACGACGTGAAGGTGTTGAACACGCTGCGGTTCGGTATCGACCTGACCAACGAGGACCCCGACCTGCAGTTCCGCGGGAAGCCGCTGTCGACGTACGACGCCGTGTTGCCGCGGATCGGCGCGTCGATCACCTACTTCGGCACCGCCGTCGTGCGCCAGTTCGAGCAGATGGACGTCTACACGCCCAACACCGCCAACGGCATCGCGAACAGCCGCGACAAGCTGCGCGCCACCCAGATCCTGTCCCGCCACGGGATCGACATGCCGGCCACGTTCTTCGTACGCAACCGGGCCGACGTGTCGCAGGCGATCGAGTCGGTCGGCGGAGCGCCGGTCGTCATCAAGCTGCTCGAGGGCACGCAGGGCATCGGCGTGATCCTCGCGCCCGAGGTGAAGGTCGCCGAGGCGATCATCGAGACGCTGCAGTCGACCTCGCAGAACGTGCTCATCCAGTCGTTCGTGAAGGAGAGCAAGGGCCGCGACGTACGCGCCCTGGTCGTCGGCGACCGCGTGGTCGCGGCGATGCGCCGCAGCGCTCAGGGCGACGAGTTCCGCTCCAACGTCCACCGCGGCGGCTCCGTGGAGCCGGTCGACCTGGACCCCGCGTACGAGGAGACCGCGGTGCGCGCCGCCCAGATCATGGGTCTGCGGGTGGCCGGTGTCGACATGCTCGAGGGCAACGACGGCCCGCTGGTGATGGAGGTCAACTCCTCGCCCGGCCTGCAGGGCATCGAGACCGCGACCCGGCTCGACGTCGCCGGCGCGATCATCGACTACATCGCCGACCAGGTCGACTTCCCGCAGATCGACGTACGCCAACGGCTGGCCGTCTCGACCGGCTACGGCGTCGCGGAACTCGCGGTCCACACCGGGTCGGACCTGGTGGGAGTTTCGTTGCGGGACAGCGGACTTCCCGAGCGCGACATCACCGTGTTGACGCTCCACCGCGGCACCACCGTGATCCCCTCGCCGCGCCCGTCGAAGGTGCTGGAGGCCGAGGACCGGCTGCTCTGCTTCGGCAAGCTCGAGGAGATGCGCTCGATGATCCCCGAGCGGCCGAAGAAGCGCCGCCGGGTGAAGAAGCTGGCGAAGGCTGCCATCGAGGAGGCGCAGAACCCGGTGCTGTGAGTGGTCAGCGCCTCTAGATTCGATCCATGGAACTCGAATTCGACGCCGAAGTGATCGAGTGGCGCGGGCCGGCGCCGTTCCTGTTCGCGGTCATGCCCGAGCCGGAGGTCGAGGAGCTGTCGCTGATCGCCCGCGAGGTGACGTACGGCTGGGGCTGCATCCCGGCGACCGGCCAGGTCGGCGACACCGAGTTCACCACCTCGCTGTTCCCGCGCAACGGCGGCTACCTGGTGCCGATGAAGGTGGCGGTGCAGCGGGCCGAGGGCGTCGCGCTCGGCGACGTGGTTCACGTACGGCTGCAGATCGCCCCCTCGCGATGACTGCCGCATCGAGATAACTGGTCCGGTCCGAGGGAACGCGAATTTTCCAGTTCTCTCGGACCGGACCAGTTATCTCGGCGTGGAGGGCAGGTCGTCGGTCGGTTGGTAGCGCCCGAGCAGCATCCGGGCGACGACGGCCAGGCAACCGCCGACCACCGCGACGACGGCGAGGGCGAACACCGCGCTCGGCATCCGGCCGCCGGGGCGCTGGGCGGCGATCCCGATCGTCACGTTCATCAGGGCGCTCAGTCCGAGCAGCACCGCGGCGATCAGGAGCATGTCCTCGTGCAGGAGGCGCTCGAACGGGCGCAACCGCTGCGGGGTCTCCAGCCACCATTCCTTGTTCGGCACGTTGATGCCCTGCGGCCAGATGGTCACCAGCCGTGACAGTTGCGAGATCACCAGCGCGGTGCCGGGCAGGACCAGGGCGCAGAAGAGCAGGGCGGCCGGCTTGGACGACCAGCCGTCCGGAGTCTCGCCCGACCAGTGCGTCGGCAGCCGGTCCGGTGCGGTCACCGCGAGCCAGATCAACGTGACCAGGCTGGCCAGCGCGGCGACCGCCACCGCGATCCGGTAGCCCGGGCCACTGCGTTCGCGAGGTGCGTCGCTCATGTCGTCACCCTAGGTCGGCCGATCGAGATAACTGGTTCGGTCCGAGGGAACTGGAAATTTCGCGTTCTCTCGGACCGGACCAGTTATCTCGGCGGATCAGAAGTCGCCTGCCCGCTGCCGCATCCGGCCGATGATCGCCACGAGGTCGCGTACGTCGTCCGCGGCCATCCCGGGCGCGCCGAACACCTGCTCGTTCAGGGCGGCGGTGGCCTCGGCCGCGATGGCGCGACCGGCCTCGGTGAGTCCGACGACGTACGCCCGACGGTCGTCCGGATGGGTCGTGCGGGTGACCAGGCCGGCCGCTTCGAGCCGGTCGACCGCGTTGGTCACCGACGTGGGGTGGACCTGCAGACGCGACCCGATGAGCTTCATCGGGAGGGTGCCGCGCCGGCTGAACGACAGCAGCATCAAGACTTCGTAGCGGGCGAACGTGACGCCGTACGGCTTCAGCACGGCCTCGACGCGCGCCGCGACGATCTGTTGCGCGCGCATCAGCGAGGTGACCGCTGCCATCCCGGGCGCCGCGTCGCCCCACCCGTGGTCGGCCCACAGGTCCTGGGCGACCGCGATGGGATCGGCCGGCAGCGGACTCGTCGGGAGGCTCATGGCAGGCGATGGTAGCGCTTTGACCCCCAATAGTTGGACGTCCTACTATCGAGCGAGACCTGCCTCACACCCGGAGGAACCCGATGGCCGACAAGCCCGCCCTGCACCAGCCGAAGAACCACGTGCGGATCGTCACCGCCGCCAGCCTGTTCGACGGCCACGACGCCTCGATCAACATCATGCGGCGGATCATGCAGACCCAGGGCGCCGAGGTGATCCACCTGGGTCACAACCGCTCGGTGCAGGAGGTGCTCGACGCGGCGATCGAGGAGGACGTCCAGGGGATCGCGGTCAGCTCCTACCAGGGCGGCCACGTCGAGTACTTCGAGTACCTCGTCGACCTGCTCAAGCAGGCCGGCGCCGGTCACATCAAGGTCGTCGGCGGTGGCGGTGGCGTCATCGTGCAGGACGAGATCGACCGGCTGCGCGCCGCCGGCGTGACGATCTTCTCGCCGGAGGACGGCCAGCGGATGGGGCTGGTCGGGATGATCAACTCGGTCGTCGCCGACTGCGACCACGACCTGTGGCAGCTGGGCCACCCGGGCGTCGACGCCGTGCTCTCCGGCGACCGGGCGGCGTACGCCCGCGCCGTCACCGGCGCCGAGCAGGGCGTGCTGCCCGCCGACTTCGTCTCCGCGATCGAGCAGGCGGCCTCGAGCAAGCGGGTTCCGGTGCTCGGCATCACCGGCACCGGCGGCTCCGGCAAGTCCTCCCTCACCGACGAGCTGCTGCGTCGCCTGCGACTGGACCAGCAGGACAAGCTGCGCGTCGCGGTGCTCGCGATCGACCCGACCCGCTCCCGCGGCGGTGGTGCGCTGCTGGGCGACCGCATCCGGATGAGCTCGCTCGACGGCGACCGCATCTTCTTCCGCTCGCTCGCCACCCGTGGCAGCAGCCAGGTCCCCGAGCACCTCGACCAGATCCTCGCGCTGACCAAGGCCGCCGGCTTCGACCTGATCGTGCTGGAGACCCCCGGTGTGGGACAGGGCGATTCGGCGATCACGGCGTTCTCCGACGTCTCGATGTACGTCATGACGCCGGAGTTCGGCGCCTCCAGCCAGCTGGAGAAGATCGACATGCTCGACCTCGCCGACGTCGTCGCGATCAACAAGTTCGAGCGCCGCGGCGCGGAGGACGCGCTGCGCGACGTGGGCCGCCAGATGGTCCGCAACCGCGAGGCGTTCGGCAAGAAGCCCACCGACATGCCGGTCTACGGCACCTCCGCCGCCACCTTCAACGACGACGGTGTCACCGCGCTCTACCAGGAGCTGCGAGCCCTGTTGTCCGAGAAGGGGATGCCCGTCGAGCAGGGCGTCCTGCCGGCCGTCGACACCAAGCAGTCGACCCGGATCGCGACGATCGTCCCGGCCGCCCGGGTGCGCTATCTGTCGGAGATCGCCGACACCGTACGCGGCTACCACGCCGCCACCGAGAAGTACGCCGCCGCGGCCGCCCGCGCGCAGCGCTTCGAGCTGGTCGCCGGCGAGCTCGCCGATGTGTCGGACGAACTGACACAGAAGCTCGACGAGGCGCGGCAGAGTGTCCCGGCCGACGTGACGAAGGCGCTGACCGACTGGCCGAAGGTGGTCGAGTCCTACTCCGGAGACGAGCAGGTCGTCACCATCCGGAACAAGCAGATCGTCAACAAGCTGACCCGGGAGTCGTTGAGCGGCAACAAGATTCCGCGGGTCGCGCTGCCCCGGTTCGCCGACCACGGCGAGCTGGTCTCGTTCCTGCGCCGGGAGAATCTGCCCGGCTATTTCCCGTACACCGCGGGTGTCTTCCCGTTCAAGCGTGAGGGCGAGGACCCGGCGCGCATGTTCGCCGGTGAGGGCGACCCGTTCCGTACGAACCGGCGGTTCAAGTTGTTGTCCGAGGGCCAGCCGGCCACCCGCCTGTCGACCGCGTTCGACTCCGTCACCCTCTACGGCCGCGACCCCGACGAGCGTCCCGACGTCTACGGCAAGGTCGGCACCTCCGGTGTCTCGATCGCGACGCTCTACGACATGAAGGTGCTCTACGACGGCTTCGACCTGGTCTCACCGACCACCAGCGTGTCGATGACGATCAACGGCCCGGCGCCGACGATCCTCGCGTACTTCCTCAACACCGCGATCGACCAGCAGGTCGACGCGTTCGTCGCCAAGGAGGGCCGCGAGCCCAGTGGCGCCGAGCGCGAGGAACTGACGGCGTACGCGCTGGCGAACGTTCGCGGAACCGTGCAGGCCGACATCCTCAAGGAGGACCAGGGCCAGAACACCTGCATCTTCTCCACCGAGTTCAGCCTCAAGATGATGGGCGACATCCAGCAGTGGTTCATCGACCACGGGGTGCGCAACTTCTACTCGGTCAGCATCTCCGGCTATCACATCGCCGAGGCCGGGGCGAACCCGATCAGCCAGCTGGCGTTCACCCTCGCCAACGGGTTCACGTACGTCGAGAGCTACCTCGCGCGCGGCATGGACATCGACGAC
>JASLFY010000316.1 GCA_030150425.1 Yimella sp.
ACAGCCGCGCCACAGCGGCGGGTCAGGCGCGCGTGTCAGCCCGCCGCGGTGAGCGGCGCCGTCGACTCGCGGACGACCAGTTCCGGGTCGAACAGCATCGCGCCGTTGGAGGTGCCGTGGCCGAGGATCTGCTCGGTGAGCGCGTGCACGCTCGCCGCGGTGATCCCCTCGATGTTCTGCCGCACCGTCGTCAACGCCGGCGAGGAGTGCTGGGCGATCAGCGAACCGTCGTAACCGATCACCGACAGGTCGTCGGGGACCGTACGCCCGCTCTGCTCCGCGGCCCGTACGACGCCGAGCGCCATCAGGTCGGACCCGCAGACGACGCCCGTCACGCCCTGGTCCATCAGCCGGCGGGCGGCCAGCTCGCCGCCCTCGAGCGAGAACCAGGTCTGCTCGACGTACCCGGTCAGTCCGAGCTCGGCGAGGTGTTCCCGGAAGGCGGTCAGCTTGACCGCGCTCGGGACGTAGCGCCCCTGGCCGGTGGCCAGCCCGATCCGCTCGTGGCCGAGCTGACGCAGATGCCCGACCGCGATGCGTACGGCGGCCGCCTCGTTCGTCGAGACCGACGGGACCGCGAGCTCGTCGCGCTGGCCGTTGATCGTGACGATCGGCAGACCGCGGTCGACCAACGACTGGTACATCGAGGTGTCCGCACTGAGGTCGGCGTGCCGCCCGCTGACGAACACCAACCCCGCGACGCCGCGCTCCTGCAACAGGTCGACGAAGTCCTCCTCCGGGGTCCCGCCGGGCGCCTGGGTGCAGATCACCGAGGTGTACCCCGAGGCGGAGAACCCGGCCTGCAGTGACTGCGCGAACGCCGGGAACACCGGGTTCGTCAGTTCGGGGACGACGATCCCGATCATGCCGACGGTGCGCCGGCGCAGCTTCGCGGGCCGGTCGTAGCCGAGCACGTCGATCGAGGTGAGCACCGAGGCCCGGGTCGACTCGGACACGTTGCCCTTGTCGTTCAGCACCCGGCTGACGGTGGCTTCACTGACCCCGGCGTGAGCCGCGATCTCGGTCAGTTTCGCCACTTACTTGACCGAGCCCTGGGTCAGGCCGCCGACCAGCTGACGCTGGAACACCAGGTAGAGCACGGCGATCGGCACCGCGGACAGCAGCGCGCCGGCCGCGAACTCACCGAACAGCGCATTCTTCGTGTTGCCCTGCGTCATCTGGTAGAGCCCGACGGCGAGGGTCTGCGAGTCGGCGTCGGTCAGGAAGATGCTGGCCAGCATGAACTCACCGAAGACGCCGACGAAGGCGGTCATGAAGACGGTGACCAGGATCGGGGTGACCAGACGAAGGGTCATCGTGAAGAAGATCCGCGCGTGCGACGCACCGTCGACCAGGGCGGCCTCGTCGAGCTCCTTCGGGATGGTGTCGAAGTAGCCCTTGAACAGCCACACGTTGCCGCCCATCGCACCGCCCAGGTAGACCAGGATCAGGCCCCACGCGGTGTTCAGACCGAACGACGGCATGATCTCGCCGACCTTGGCGAAGGTGATGTAGAGACCGACGAACGCCAGCAGCGCCGGGAACATCTGCAGCAGCAGCAGCGCCATCAGGCCGGCGCGGCGGCCGCGGAAACGCATCCGGGAGAACACGTACGCCGACAGCGCCCCGATGAACGTCGCGCCGAAGGCCGCGACCAGGCTGATCAGCAGCGAGTTCTTGTACCAGTGGCCGAACGGGCGTGCCGGGTCGTTCAGCAGGGTCCGGAAGTTGTCCAGCGTGGCGCCGCGCGGGATCAGCGTGGTGGTGCTCAGCGAACCGGACGGGTTCAGCGCCGCGGACAGCACGAACAGGATCGGGAAGACCGCGAAGAACAGGGCCAGCCAGGCGAGGCCGTGGCGCCACCAGACCTTCTTGAACTCGCTCGGCGCCTTGGCGGCCGGCGTGGTGGACGTGGTCATCAGTTGACCTCCTCGAGGGCCTTGGACCGCAGGAATCCGGGGATGTTGATGAACGCGACGATGAAGAAGATGATGATCGCCAGCGCGGAGGCCAGGCCGTAGTCGGGCCGCGAACCGTTGATCGCGAACCGGTAGGCGAGGTTGATCAGCAGGTCGGTCGAACCGAACTGGGCGTTGCCCGAGTTGAACGGACCGCCACCGGTCAGCAGGTAGATCAGGCCGAAGTTGTTGAAGTTGAACGCGAACGAGGCGATCAGCAGCGGGCCGACGGCCACCAGCAGCAGCGGCATGATGATCGACCGCAGGGTCCGCAGCGGGCCGGCGCCGTCGATCTTCGCCGCCTCGAGCACGTCACTCGGGATCGACTGCAGCGCACCGGTGCACACGATGAACATGTACGGGAAGCCGAGCCACAGGTTGGTCAGCAGCACCGCGGTGCGGGCGCCCCAGGTGGTGCCGAACCAGTCGATGTTCAGACCGGTGAGGTTGTTGATCAGACCGAACTGCTGGTTGAACATCGAGGCCCACACCAGCGCGGAGACGAAGACCGGGATGGCGTACGGGAGGATCAGCAGCGAGCGGTAGAAGCTGCGCCCCTTGATCCGGGCGTCGTTGAGCAGCAGGGCCAGCAGCATGCCGAGCAGGAAGGTCGTGATGACCGACAGCGCGGCGAACATGACGTTCCAGACGAAGGTCTTGAGGAACCCGGTGCGGTAGGTCGGGTCGTTGACGACGGTCTGGAAGTTCTTGAAACCGACATTCTCCTTCCAGCCCACCGGCAGCGCCTCGCCCTGGCCGTCCTTCGGCACCCACTCCGCGTTCTCGGCGACGTACACCTTCTTGGTTTCGGAGTCGGTGATCGTGTCGGCCTTCTTGTCCCACACCAGGGTCGGCCGGCCCTCGAAGGCGAGCGAGATGCCGCTGGCCTTGATGCCGCCGCCGTTCGCGGTCGGGACCGCGAACTGGCCGAGCTCCTTGCTGCGCTGGTTGGCCTGCTTGAGGTTGAGGATCGTGTAGCCCGGCGCGGTGCTGATCGAGCCCATCTCGACCTTCACGCCGGAGTCGGCCAGCGGGGTCAGCCCCTTGGCGTCACCGACGAAGTTCTTGCCCTGCGGGTCGGTCAGCAGGAACAGCAGCGGGCCGGTGGTCACCGACTCGCCCTCCTTGACCGCGACCGCGAGGCCGTACGGCTTGGAGCCGGCGACCTGCTTCACCGAGTACGCGATGTCCTGGGCGGTGGCGTCGTCCTTGGACGCGATGTGGCCCTGGCCGTAGTTGGTGAACGCGGTGGCCGCCGTGTAGACGATCGGCCACACCTGCAGGCCGAGCAGCAGCACGAGTCCGGGCAGGAGGTACTTCATCGGCACGGCGCGCTTGGTGCCGTAGACGGCCAGCACGATGAGGCCGAGGAAGGCCACGACGACGACCCAGGCGGTGTAGCCGTGGTCCGCGAGCTTGGTCGCGATGTAGACGCACAGCAGCACGGTCAGCGCGATGAGGCCCCACTTGATCAGGTGGGCCCACCACGGGGTCGCGTGGTGCAGGGCGACCGGTCGGTCGGTCAGCTTCCGGTCCGGGTCGGTGGACGACGTCGTTGTCGGCAAGGCGGTCTCCGCGGGCAGCAGGGGTCGGATGGTGGTGCGCGGTGGTGGGCCCCGGGGTCGGGGCCCACCACCGTGGAGTGGATCGCGATCGGAACCGCGATCAGGGGGTGCGCCTCAGCGCACCGCTCACTTGCCGGACTTGATCGCGGCCTGGATCTCGGTCGCGGCCTGCTTGAAGCGGGCGGCCGGCTGCGACTTGCCCGAGACGACGTCGGCCTCGGCCTGGCCCAGCGGGCCCCAGACGGAGTTCATCGCCGGGATGTTCGGCATGAGCTTGCCATCCTTGCCCGCGGCGGCCCACGCCTTGACGTCGGCGTCGGTGCCCGAGACCTGTTCATACGCGGCGGTCAGGGCCGGCGGACGCTGGCCCACCTGGAACATCGCGACCTGGGCCTCCTTGGTGGTCATGAAGTTCGTGACGAACTGCTGGGCCACGGTGGCGTTCTTCGCCTTCGAGGAGACGTAGAGCTGCTGGACGCCGAGGAACGGAACCATCGCGCCACCACCGGAGACGGTGGGCAGCGGGTCGATGGAGTACTTGATGCCGGCCTTCTTGAACGCCGGGATCGACCACGGGCCGGTGATCTCGAACGCGGTCTTGCCGGAGGCGAACAGGGTGTCGGCGTTGGTGTCGTCGACGTTGGTCGACAGCACCTTCTGCTTGCCCAGCGAGGCCAGCAGCTCGGCGCCCTTGAGCGACTGGGCCGAGTCGACGGTCAGCTTGTTCGGGTCGTAGTCGCCATTGGCCTTGGTGCCGAAGTAGCCGCCACCGAACGCCGAGAAGAACGGGAAAGCGTTGTACGCGTTGCCCTTCTTGCCGACCTGGTTGCTCAGGATGACGGTGCACTTCTTCGCGGTGACGCAGGACTTGCCGGCGGTGATCAGGTCGTCGAGGGTCTTCGGCGCGGTCGGGGCCAGCGCGGTGTTGCGCACCAGGGCGAGGTTCTCGACGCCGTAGGGAACGGCATAGGTCTGACCGTTGAACTCGGTCGCGGCGAGGGCGTTCTTGTTGAAGCCGCTCTTGATGTTCGCCGGGATCTGGACCGGGGCGATCGAGCCGTTCGCGACGAGCTCACCCATCCAGTCGTGGGCGCCGATGATCACGTCGGGGGCCTGGCCGGCCTTGAACGCGGTGTTGTACTGCCCGCGCACGTCGGTGGCGATCTGCACGGAGACCTTGACGCCGTTCTTGCTGGCGAACTGGGCGGCCAGCTTCTGCACGACCGGGGCGGTGGTGCCGTCGGCCCAGATGACCAGGTCGGCGTTGGCGTCACGCTGCGGCTTGTCGGTGCTCAGCGTGGTCGCGGCGGCCGCGGTGCTGCCGGAGGTGGCCGAGCCGGTGGCCGAGCCCGAGGTGGTGGAGGCCGCGCCCGAGGAGCTCGAGCTACTGCCGGAGCCGCCGCCGCAGCCGGACAGAACCAGGGCCGAGCCAGCGAGGGCAACGCAGTACGTGCGGGGAAGGATGCGCTTCATCAGGGTGTCTCTCGTCTCTCTCAGAACGCGGGATCGACGTTGATCCCAGTTGTGATGCCGATCACTATGACAGGACCCGCACAGATCGTGCAAGAACTTGCAGGCGCCGTGACAGAATCGTCACCCTTGCGGGTGGACGACCGGCGCCCGATCGACCCGAGGTGCGCTCACGGCCCGCCGCAGTGGTGCATGATGTGACGCGGACAACAGCACCCGCCGTCGTCCGCAGTACCAACTCATTCCCTTTACAACGGATCGTCCGGCACGTTCCTGCCGGTGGAGGAGACACACCATGGCTACGGTCACGTACGACAACGCGACCCGGATCTACCCGGGCGCCACCACCCCCAGCGTCGACTCGCTGAACATCGACATCGCCGACGGCGAGTTCCTCGTCCTGGTCGGCCCGTCCGGCTGCGGCAAGTCCACCTCGCTGCGCATGCTCGCCGGCCTCGAGGAGGTCAACTCCGGCCGCATCCTGATCGGCGACAAGGACGTCACCAACCTGTCCCCCAAGGACCGCGACGTCGCCATGGTGTTCCAGAACTACGCGCTCTACCCGCACATGACGGTCGGCGAGAACATGGGCTTCGCGCTCAAGATCGCCGGCGTCTCCAAGGACGAGATCAAGAAGCGCGTCGCCGAGGCGGCCGGGATCCTCGACCTGGAGCAGTACCTCGACCGCAAGCCGAAGGCGCTCTCCGGTGGTCAGCGCCAGCGTGTCGCCATGGGCCGCGCGATCGTCCGCTCCCCGCAGGTCTTCCTGATGGACGAGCCGCTGTCGAACCTCGACGCGAAGCTGCGCGTGCAGACCCGCACCCAGATCGCCTCCCTGCAGCGCCGCCTCGGCACCACGACCGTCTACGTCACCCACGACCAGGTCGAGGCCATGACGATGGGTGACCGCGTCGCCGTCCTCAAGGACGGCATCCTGCAGCAGGTCGACACCCCGCGCCGCATGTACGACCACCCGAACAACGTCTTCGTCGCCGGCTTCATCGGCTCGCCGTCGATGAACCTGATGGACATGCCGGTCGCCGACGGTGGCGTGAAGTTCGGCAACCACCTGCACGCCGTCGACCGCGCGTCGCTGGGCAAGGCCTCGGCCGACAAGGTCACCGTCGGTGTCCGCCCCGAGGACCTCGTGCTGTCCACCGGCGAGGGCATCGGCGTCGAGGTCGACGTCGTCGAGGAGCTCGGCGCCGACGCGTACGTCTACGGCCACCTCGCCGGCACCACCCCGTCGGCGACGGACAAGCCGATCGTCGCCCGCGTCGACGGCCGCAAGGTGCCCATGAAGGGCGAGACCGTCCACTTCACCCCGAAGCCGGAGCACATCCACGTCTTCGACATCGAGTCCGGCGAGCGCATCAACGACTGAGGTCCGACCTCACCGACGACGCCGTCGCCCCGTTGGGGGCGGCGGCGTCGTCGCGCTTCTGCCACGATGAACCAATGGCACTCGACATCACCGCGGGGCGCCCCTGGCCGGCGCTGCTGGATCTGCCGTGGTCCACGCCCCTGGAGGAGTGGCCGGAGGACCTCCTCGCCGCGCTCCCCCGCGGCATCTCGCGCCACGTCGTGCGCTTCGTACGGCTCGAGGGCCGGATCATCGCGATCAAGGAGATCAAGGCCGACATCGCCCGCCGCGAGTACGACATGCTGCGGGCGCTCCGGCGCCTCGACCAGCCGTGTGTCGAGGCGGTCGGCGTGGTCAGCGGCCGGGTCGCTCCGGACGGCACCCCGCTGGACGCCTGCCTGCTCACCCGCCACCTGCAGTTCTCGCTCCCCTATCGCGCGATGCTCAGCCAGCAGTTGTCCGCCGACGGCGTCACCAAGTTGGTCGACGCCCTGGCTGTACTGCTCGTACGGCTACACCTGGTCGGGTTCTGGTGGGGCGACGTGTCGCTGTCGAACACCCTGTTCAAGCGCAACGCCGGGTCGTTCGCGGCCTACCTGGTCGACGCCGAGACCGGCGAACTGCGGCACGAACTCAGCAAGGGCCAGCGCGACCACGACCTCGACATCGCGCGCGTCAACATCGCCGGCGAACTGATGGACCTGCAGGCCGGCGGCTACCTCGACGAGAACGTCGACCCGATCGACCTGTCCGAGCAGATCATGCGCCGCTACGACGACCTGTGGGGCGCGCTCACCGAGGTGGAAAGCTTCGGCACCGACCAGCGGTGGCGGGTGGAGGAACGCATCCGCACCCTCAACGAACTCGGTTTCGACGTGGGCGAACTCGACATCACGACCGACTTCGACGGCACCAGTGTCTCCATCCAGCCCAAGGTTGTCGACGCCGGCCACCACAGTCGCCGCCTGCTCCGACTGACCGGCCTCGACGTCGAGGACAACCAGGCCCGCCGGTTGCTGAACGACCTCGACTCGTTCCGAGCCAGCCAGGACCGACAGAACGACGACGAGGACGTCGTCGCCCACGATTGGTTGATCCGGATCTACGAACCGATCACCCGCTCGGTGCCGCCGCAGATGCGGGCCAAGTTGGAGCCGGCCGAACTCTTCCACGAGGTGCTCGAGCACCGCTGGTACATGTCCGAACGGGCGCAGCACGACGTGACGATCGAGGTCGCCGCCCGCGACTACGTCGACACGGTGCTGCCGAACAAACCGGACGAGAAGTCGGTCGTCGGGGTCGACACCCAGGAGATGCCGGTCCGGGCCGACCCGCGCCTGTGACCGCCGTCTGCTAGGCCTGACCGACCCAGTGCCAGTGACCGGTCGCGACCAGCACGATGCGGGTGATGCCGTACGCCCCCACCAGCACCGCCACGACCGGGAAGGCGACCCGCCGCAACCAGCGCGGCGGCGCCTCGCCGGTGAGCCAGGCCATCGCCGCCGCCACCATCCAGACCACCGCCAACAGCATCACCGCCGGGGTCAGCGGGTTGTACGCCATGGCCTCGGCGAAGCGGCCGTGGCCGATGAGCGTCCAGGCGCGGGTCATGCCGCAGGTCGGACACGGCCAGCCGGTCAGCAGCAGGAACGGACAGATCGTCGGACCGTGCAGCACCGTCGACGGACGCACCCAGAGCGCCGCAGACAGCAGCACGCCCGCCCCGGCGGCCTGGGCGAGGGCCGGGGCGGGCGTACGGAGGGTGCGGGTCAGCTCAGCGCCCGTCCGTCGGCGTCAGGGACCTTGCGCATCGCGATCAGGATCAGGTCGATCAGCGACCAGATGCCGCAGCCGCCGAGGGTGATCAGCTTCAGCACACCGAGACCGGTGTAGCCGAGGTAGAAGCGGTCGACACCGAGGCCACCGAGCACGATCGACAAGATGAGCGCCATCATCCACTCCTTGTCGGAGAAGACGCCGGGCACCTGCTTGGCCTGGAACGGATGGCCGCCGGAAGCGGCGCGGACCAGGGTCTCCGGCTTGAGCTGGCCGGCGGACGCCATCTGCTGCAGCTGCCCGTAGCTCATCGGGCCCTGCTCGGTGCCCATCATGTTCACGAAGAAGCTGTCGTTCTGCGGGCCCGAGCCGTAGTTCTGCGGCTGCGGCTCGTAGCCGTAGTTGTTGTTCTGGTCCTGCGGGTAGTCCTGCGACATATGAGTTCCCTCCCGATCGAAATCAGTGTTGTCGAGTGTCGGAGATCAGTAGTTCGAGTTCGACGAGTTGGCGGCGAACACCGCGATGCCGACGATGTAGAGGACGACGAGTACCAGCGAGACGACAGCCGAGGCGATCGCCCACTTCTTCGCCTTGTTGGCGGCCTCGTGGGCGCCCTGCACGTCGCCGAGGGCCCACTTCGAGTTCACCTGGGTGGAGAACACGATCGACACGATGCCCAACGGCAGGCAGCAGAGCACGGTCGACAGGATCGCCCACACCAGGTTGTTGTCCGGCGGCGGACCGGCGGGCGTCTGGGCGTAGCCGTACGGGCCCGGCTGCGCGTAGCCGTACGGCTGCTGCTGGTTGTACTGGGGTTGTCCGTATGCGCCGCCGTACGCCTGCTGGTCGTAGGACTGCTGGCCGTACTGGCCGTACTGCGGCTGGCCCGACTGACCGGACTTGTCCGGGGTGGCGTACGGGTCGTTGGTGCCGTACGGCTCGTGGTTTCCGTACGGGTCGTTCTGGCCGTACTGCGGGGAGCTGTACGGGTCGTTGTCGCTCATCTGGAGGATTCCCCTGTGGTTCGTGGACGTTCGGACGATTCTAGGCAGCGGCTCGCGGGATTCAGGCCGGTGACAACCAGGTCCAGCCAGGGATGTTGCGCGCCACCCAGAACATGAGGACGACCAGCGCCAAGGCACTGGTCACCCAAGGACGGGTCAGCGTCAGCTTCGGTTCCCCCAACCACTGACGCCGGGTCCACCGGACCAGCAACGCCAGCAGACCGACCACCGCGACGACGGCGAACGGGTTGAAGCCGAACGCCGCCGGGACGTCGCCGTCCGTGAGCGACGCCATGGCCCGCAGTGCCCCGCACCCCGGGCAGTAGTAGCCGGTCAGGGCCAGGAACGGGCAGGTCGGGTAGTGGCCGGGCGAGCGCGGATCGACGGTGTGCAACACCAGTCCGGCGGCGACGGCCCCCGCGCCGAGCAGCACGGGACCGACCATCCGCCGCGGACGGTCGTGCCGCGGTCGCCAGCCCGGCGCGACGGTGCTGTGGGTGACGAACAGGCTCTTGCGCATCGGCGCAACGCTGCCTCGAGTGATCACGTCAGCCACGGCCCCTCCTCCGGTCGGTCGACCGCCATCGTCGCATCCCCGCCGTACGCGAAGGGCGCCCGACCCACGGGTCGAGCGCCCTTGCGAACGTCTCCGATCAGGACCTGCTGGCGGCGATACCCGCCGCGATCCCGTAGATCAGGATGAAGACGCCACCGACGACGGCGGACGCGATCGCGAACTTCTTCGCCTTGTCGGCCGAGGCCTGCGCACCGGCAGCGTCGCCCGCGGCCCACTTGCCGTTCACCTGCGCGGCGAAGACGATCGACGCGACACCCAGCGGGAGACAGCACAGGATGGTCGACAGGATCGCCCAC
>JASLFY010000358.1 GCA_030150425.1 Yimella sp.
CCCTGGCCGTCGTGATCGGCCTGGTCACCGGGCTCGCCGGCGGCCAACTGTCGTACGTCCTGCTCGCCCTCGTCGGCGGCTCGCTGGCCGCGGCGGCCGGGTACGCCGTGGCCTCGCTCGGACGCGGCGGCGCGTCGCCGATCACCCTCGCGCTGACCGGCGCCGCGGTCACCGCCGCCTGCACCAGCGTCAGCAGCGGACTGCTCGTCGGCAACCAGCGCGCACTGGACGTCTTCCGGTTCTGGCAGGTCGGCTCGATCGGTGGCCGCGACCTGGGCAACCTCCCGGTCACCCTGCCGTTCCTGGCCGTCGGCGCCCTCATCGTCCTGACCGCCGGACGGGCGCTGGACGCGCTCGCCCTCGGCGAGGACCTCGCCGCCGCGCTCGGACAGCGAATCTGGTTGGTACGCCTGACCATCGCCACCGGCGCTGTCCTGCTCGCCGCGACCGCCACCTCGATCGCCGGACCGATCGCGTTCGTCGGACTCGTCGTGCCCCACGTCGTACGCCTGCTGGCCGGCACCGCACACACCCGCCTGCTGATCTGCAGCGCCCTGCTCGGGCCCGCCCTGCTGATCGGCGCCGACACCCTCGGCCGGGTCATCGACCCGCCGGGCGAGGTGTCCGCCGGGATCCTCACCGCGCTGCTCGGAGTGCCGACGCTGGTCCTGCTGCTGCGCCGGAAGGTGGTGGCGCTGTGACGACAACGACCACTACAGCAAGAACAACCACGACGCTGCGCACGCTCCGCCGCCGACGTCGGCTCCGCTACTCCGCGACCGTCGCCGCCTGCCTGCTGGTGTTGCTCGGCGCCTTCGCGGCCCGGGTGCTGCTCGGCGACTTCACGATCACCGTCCCCGACTTCTTCCGGATCATCACCGGCACCGACATCCCGGTCGCGAGCTTCGTCCTGCGTGAGTCGAAACTGCCGGCCGCGGTCGCCGGGGTGCTGGCCGGGCTCGCGTTCGGGGTGGCCGGGTCGATCTACCAGACGATGCTGCGCAACCCGTTGGCCAGCCCGGACGTGCTGGGCGTGACCGTCGGCGCGAGCGCCGCGGCGCTCAGTTCGTCGGTGCTGCTCGGCTGGCAGGGCGGCGCCATGTCGGCCGCCGCCCTCGCCGGTGGCGTCGCGGTCGCCCTGCTCATCCAGCTCGTCGGCGGCCGCGGTGCCGCCGCGAGCCACCGGATGGTGCTGATCGGACTCGGCCTGGCCGCCGCGCTCACCTCGCTGATCCAGTGGCTGCTGATGAGCGCGAACATCTACCAGGCGCAGGACGCGCTGGTCTGGCTGACCGGATCGCTCAACTCGCCCGCCTGGTCCGGGATCACCGTGCTCGCCGTCGTCTGCGCGATCGGGGTCCCGATCGCGGCGTACGCCTCCCGGTCGCTGCGACTGTTCGAGCTGGGACCGGACGTGGCCGCCGGCCTCGGCCTGCGGGTCGGCCCGGTCCGCGGGCTCCTGCTGCTGGTGGGCGTCGTGCTGACCGCGACCGCCGCGTCGGTCACCGGGCCGATCGCGTTCGTCAGCCTGCTGTCCGGGCCGATCGCCCGGCGTCTGCTCGGCGGCCGCCACTCGGTGCTGCTGGCCGGTCTGGTCGGCGGGATCGTGGTGGTCGGCGCCGACTACGTCGCCCGCTACCTGCTGCCGTCCGGCGCGGTCCCGGTCGGCGTCGTCACCGGCGCGATCGGCGCGCCCTTCCTGATCTTCCTGCTCGTCTCGACCCGTTCCGGCAAGGAGCAACCGTGAAGCACCTGCGCACCGAGGGGCTGCGACTGTCGTACGGCGACCGTACGGTCATCGACGGCCTCGACCTGGAACTGCCGGCCGGCGCCGTGACGGCGATCGTCGGCGCGAACGGCTGCGGCAAGTCGACCCTGCTGCGCGGCCTGTCCCGGGTGCTCAAGCCGGCCGGTGGCCGGGTCGTGTTGGACGGCAAGGACATTCACGCCCTCCCGCCGAAGGAGGTCGCGCGCCGGATCGGCCTGCTGCCGCAGTCGCCGACCACGCCGTCCGGGGTGACGGTCGCCGAACTCGTCGCGCTCGGCCGTCACCCGCACCAGGGCGCGTTCCGCTCCTGGAGCCGCGAGGACGAGCGGGTGGTCGCCGAGGCGCTCGAGGCCACCGACACGGTCGGGCTGGCCGACCGCAGCGCCGACGAACTCTCCGGCGGTCAGCGGCAGCGCGTGTGGATCGCGATGGTGCTCGCCCAGCAGACCGACGTGCTGCTGCTCGACGAGCCGACCTCGTTCCTGGACCTCGCCCACGCCGTCGACGTGCTCGACCTGGTCCGCCGGTTGAACCGGGAGCGGGGCACCACGGTCGCGATGGTGCTGCACGACCTCAACCTCGCCGCGCGGTACGCCGACCACCTCATCGCCGTACGCTCCGGCGCGGTCGTCGCCCAGGGCAGCCCGGCCGACGTCGTCACCGCCGAGACCATCCACGAGGTGCTCGGCCTGCCGGTCACCGTCGTGCCCGACCCGGTCACCGGCTCGCCCCTGGTCGTCCCCGGCCACCTCCCCACCACACAGCAAACGCTGTAGTTCGCGGCAGACGCTGCAGGTGTACCTGCAGCGTCTGCGCGGAACTACAGCGTTTGCGCAGAGAGAGGGAGCGTCAGCCCGCGGCCGGAGCGTCCGCCTCGTCCTCCTTCGCCCAGTCGAGGGTGCGCTGCACGGCCTTGTTCCACTTGCCGTAGAGGCGCTTGCGCTCGGCCTCGTCCATCTGCGGCTCCCAGCGCTTGTCCTCGGCCCACTGCTGACGCAGCTCGTCCTCGTCCTTCCAGAAGCCGACGGCCAGACCGGCGGCGTACGCGGCGCCCAGGGCGGTGGTCTCGTTGATCACCGGACGGATCACCGGGACCCCGAGGATGTCGGCCTGGAACTGCATGAGGGTCTCGTTGACGACCATGCCGCCGTCGACCTTCAGCTCGGTCAGGTCGACGCCCGAGTCGGCGTTCATCGCGTCCATCACCTCACGGCTCTGGAAGGCGACGGCCTCGAGGGCGGCGCGGGCCAGGTGGCCCTTGTTCGCGAACCGGGTCAGGCCGACGATCGCGCCGCGGGCGTCCGAGCGCCAGTGCGGGGCGAACAGACCGGAGAACGCCGGGACGATGTAGACGTCACCGTTGTCCTCGACACCCTTGGCGAGGTCCTCGACCTCGGGCGCCGCACCGATCAGGTTCAGGTTGTCGCGCAGCCACTGCACCAGCGAACCGGTGACGGCCACGGAGCCCTCGAGCGCGTAGACCGGCTTGGCGTCGCCGATCTTGTAACAGACGGTGGTGAGCAGACCGTTCTTGCTCATCACCTTCTCCTCGCCGGTGTTGAGCAGCATGAAGTTACCGGTGCCGTACGTGTTCTTGGCGGTGCCCGGCTCGAAGCAGACCTGGCCGAAGGTCGCGGCCTGCTGGTCGCCGAGGATGCCGGCCACCGGAACGCCGGCGAGCACGCCGCGGTCGCGGACGTTGCCGTAGACCTCCGAGGAGCTCTTGATCTCCGGGAGCATCGACATCGGGATGCCCATGTCGGCGGCGATCGACTCGTCCCAGGCGAGGGTCTCCAGGTCCATCAGCATGGTGCGCGAGGCGTTGGTGACGTCGGTGACGTGGACGCCACCCTGCGGGCCACCGGTCATGTTCCACAGGACCCAGGTGTCCATGTTGCCGAACAGCAGGTCACCGGCCTCGGCCTTCTCCCGCGCACCCTCGACATTGTCGAGGATCCACTTCACCTTCGGGCCGGAGAAGTACGTCGCCAGCGGCAGGCCGACCTTCGCCTTGTACTTCTCGGCACCCTCGGAACCGCCGAGCTGCTCGACGATCTTGTCGGTGCGGGTGTCCTGCCAGACGATGGCGTTGTAGACGGCCTCGCCGGTGTTCTTGTCCCAGACCACCGCGGTCTCGCGCTGGTTGGTGATGCCGACGGCGGCGATGTCGGAGACAGCGAGGTCCTTCTTCGCCAGCGCCTCGGCGCACACCTTGCGGGTGTTCTCCCAGACCTCGGCCGGGTTGTGTTCGACCCAGCCGGCCTTCGGGAAGATCTGCTCGTGTTCCATCTGGGCGACCGAGGCGACCTTGCCGTCGTGGTCGAAGATCATGCAGCGGGTGCTGGTGGTGCCCTGGTCGATCGACGCGATGTACTTGCTCACTGCTGCGGCTCCTTAGCCAAAGAAAAAACGGGGGTACTTGTTCGGGCGGCCCGCTGTGCGGGCCGCCCGAGAGGTCACTTCACGTAGAGGATCGCGACGATGCCGGCCAGAATGCCGCCGACCGCGGGACCGACGACCGGCACCCAGGCGTACGCCCAGTTGCTGTCGTCCTTGTGCGGGATCGGCAGCACCGCGTGGGCGATGCGCGGGCCGAGGTCACGCGCCGGGTTGATGGCGTAGCCGGTCGGGCCACCGAGGGAGGCGCCGATGGCGACGACCAGCAGCGCGACGGCCAACGGGCCGAGCTGCGACGGGGTCTTGCCGAAGCAGATGATGATGAAGACCAGCACGAAGGTGCCGAGGATCTCGGTGACGAGGTTCCACGCGGTCGACTTGATCTGCGGACCGGTGGAGAACACACCCAGCGAGCCGGCCTCGCCACGCTCGTCGAACTGCTTCTTGTACGCCATCCAGCAGAGCACCGCACCGATGAAGGCGCCGAGGAACTCACCCGCGAAGTAGACGAGGGTCGATCCGAAGGTCACGTCGACGCCCTTGGCGTAGGTGATCCCGGAGTCGTGGAAGTGTTCGGTGAGCAGACCCAGCGTGACCGCCGGATTCAGGTGGGCACCGGACTTGTAGGCGGCGTAGACACCCGCGAACACCGCGAGGCCCCAACCGAAGTTGACCATGAGGAAGCCGCCGTCGGTCCCGTTGTTCTTCGGGAGCGCGACATTCGCGACCACACCGCAACCGAGCAGCAGCAGAATCGCCGTGCCGATCACCTCACTGACAAACACTGCTCCAAGGCTCACGTCGGAACCATTCCTTCCGGATCAGGGCGAGGTGTCTGCGAACGCACCTCGTTGTACGTGAACATGTTCTATCAAACTGACAGCACGTGTCACCGGTAAACGCCAAACTCGACCCGCGCCCCGACGGCCGGATTCGGTGGTCGATGCGACGAACACCTTCTGGTAGGACCCTCGCGGCGCCTATGGTGAGGACGAGCCATTGCACCACCCCGCTTCCGCCGGAGGACCCCATGGTCATGCAACCGTTCAACGCCAAGCTCGGCCCGGCCGAACACGCCCAGGCCTGGGACGAACTCGCCGAGCGCGAGTTCGACGTGTTGGTGATCGGCGGTGGGGTGACCGGGTGCGGCGCCGCGCTCGACGCCGCGACCCGCGGCCTGCGTACGGGGTTGGTCGAGGCCCGCGACTTCGCCAGCGGCACCTCCTCCCGCAGCAGCAAGCTGTTCCACGGCGGTCTGCGCTACCTCGAGCAGCTCAACTTCAGCCTGGTCGCCGAGGCGCTGCGCGAGCGGGAGCTGATGCTCACCCGGATCGCGCCGCACCTGGTCCACCCGGTCGCCTTCCTCTACCCGCTCTCCCACCACGGGTGGGAACGGCCGTACGTCGCAACGGGATTGGCGATGTACGACCAGATGGGCGGCGCCCGCTCCGTCCCGCGGCAGAAGCATCTCACCCGCGGCGGTGCGCTGAAGATGTTCCCCGGCCTGAAGCACGACGCACTGGTCGGCGCGGTCCGCTACTACGACGCGCAGGCCGACGACGCCCGCCACACGATGACCGTCGCCCGTACGGCCGCCCACTACGGCGCCGTAGTCCGCAACAGCACCGAGGTCGTCGAGATCGTGAAGGAGGCCGACCGGGTCGTCGGCGTCGTCGTCCGCGACGTCGAGACCGACCGCCGGCAGACGGTGCGCGCGAAGGTCGTGGTGAACGCGACCGGTGTGTGGACCGACGACGTACAGAAGATGAGCGGTGGTCGTGGCCGCTTCCGGGTGCGGGCCAGCAAGGGCGTGCACATCCTGGTCCCGCGCGACCGGATCGCCGGCGAGGTCGGGCTGATCCTGCGCACCGAGAAGTCGGTGCTGTTCGTGATCCCGTGGGGACAGCAGTGGATCATCGGCACCACCGACACCGACTGGTCGTACGACGTCGCCCACCCGGCCGCGACCCGCGCCGACATCGACTACATCCTCGACCACGTCAACACGGTGCTCGCCGCACCGATCACCCGCGACGACATCCTCGGCGTCTACGCCGGACTGCGTCCGCTGCTGGCCGGCGAGAGCGAGTCGACCAGTCAGCTCTCCCGCGAACACGCGGTCGCCCGCCCCGAACCGGGGCTGATCTCGATCGCCGGCGGGAAGTACACGACGTACCGGGTCATGGCGGAAGACGCGATCAACGCCGCCGCGAAGGACCTCGGCACGATCCGCGAGTCGGTCACCGACCACGTCCCGCTCATCGGCGCCGACGGCTACCAGGCGTTGATCAACCTCAAGCCCGAGCTGAGCGCGGAGACCGGCCTGCCGCAGTGGCGGATCGACCACCTGCTCGGGCGCTACGGATCGAAGCTGCACGAGGTGCTGG
>JASLFY010000397.1 GCA_030150425.1 Yimella sp.
GTCTCGGCTCAGGCGGATTCCTTGCGCTGGTTGCGCTTGCGGGTGGGCTCACGACGGACGATCGTCGGGTTGACGTTGTCCAGCACGACCTCACGGGTGACGACCACGCGGGCGATCTCGTCGTCGCTCGGCACGTCGAACATCACCGGCATGAGCACCTCCTCCATGATCGCGCGCAGCCCGCGGGCGCCCGTGCCGCGCAGCGTCGCCTGGTCGGCCACGGCGTCGATCGCGTCCGGGGTGAACTCGAGCTCGACTCCGTCGATCTCGAACATCTTCTGGTACTGCTTCACCAGCGCGTTGCGCGGCTGGGTGAGGATGGAGACCAGGGCGTCACGGTCGATCGGCTCGACGGTGGTGATCACCGGCAGACGGCCGATGAACTCCGGGATGAGACCGAACTTCATCAGGTCCTCCGGCAGCACCTCGGCGAAGCTGGCCATCGGGTCGCTCGCCTTGCGCAGCTCGGAGCCGAAGCCCAGGCCCTGACGGCCGGCGCGGGCCTCGATGATCTTCTCCAGGCCGGCGAACGCACCACCCACGATGAACAGGATGTTCGTCGTGTCGATCTGGATGAACTCCTGGTGGGGGTGCTTGCGTCCGCCCTGCGGCGGGACCGACGCGCTGGTGCCCTCGAGGATCTTCAGCAGCGCCTGCTGCACGCCCTCGCCGGAGACGTCGCGGGTGATCGAGGGGTTCTCGCTCTTGCGGGCGACCTTGTCGATCTCGTCGATGTAGATGATGCCGGTCTCGGCCTTCTTCACGTCGAAGTCGGCGGCCTGGATCAGCTTGAGCAGGATGTTCTCGACGTCCTCACCGACGTAGCCGGCCTCGGTCAGCGCGGTGGCGTCGGCGATCGCGAACGGCACGTTGAGCATCCGCGCGAGGGTCTGCGCGAGGTAGGTCTTGCCACAACCGGTCGGGCCGATCATCAGGATGTTCGACTTGGCGATCTCCACCGACTCGGCGTCACGCTTCGGCTGCTGCTCGGCCGCCTGGATGCGCTTGTAGTGGTTGTAGACCGCGACGGCCAGCGAGCGCTTGGCGTCGCTCTGGCCGATGACGTACTGGTCGAGGAACTCGAAGATCTCGCGCGGCTTGGGCAGCTTCTCCAGGCCCAGCTCGCTGGTCTCGGCGAGCTCCTCCTCGATGATCTCGTTGCAGAGGTCGATGCACTCGTCACAGATGTAGACGCCGGGACCGGCGATCAGCTTCTTGACCTGCTTCTGGCTCTTGCCACAGAACGAGCACTTCAGCAGATCGCTGCTCTCTGTCATGCGTGCCACGGACGACCCTCTCTGGCTGCGTGTGGTGCGGTGTTTCGACTACTGGCTCATCGGGGGTCGACATCCCTGCTCGACTTCCGGCGAACCTTCGGGCGACGGTACCCGCCGACACCGACAACCCCCATCATTGAATCCCGGTGTCGGCCGATTCGTCACGCTTGTCCGCTCAGGGCTGAAAGACGTGTCGCGGACGCGCCCGTCCGGTCGCCGTCGAGCCGCCCGTCCGCGTACGACGAACGCCGCGGGACGGGCGCCGCAGACGCGCGCAGACCCCCACGTTGTTGCAACGTGAGGGTCTGCGACGAACTGCGGCGTTTCGCGCGCGTCGGCCGCGTACGACTACTGCTGCAGGCTGGCCTTGCGCGAGGTCAGGACCTCGTCGATCAGGCCGTAGTCCTTCCCCTCGGCGGCGGTGAGGATCTTGTCCCGCTCGATGTCCTTCTCGACCTGCTCCTTGGTGCGGCCGGTGTGGTGGGCGAGGGTCTCCTCCAGCCACGCACGCATCCGGAAGATCTCGTTCGCGGTGATCTCCAGGTCGGAGGCGGTGCCGCCCGAGCCCTCCATCGCCGGCTGGTGGATCAGGATGCGGGCGTTCGGCAGCGCGAACCGCTTGCCCGGCGCACCGGCACCCAGCAGCACCGCCGCCGCGGAGGCGGCCTGGCCGACCACGAAGGTCTGCACGTCGGGCTAGATGTACTGCATCGTGTCGTAGATCGCGGTCAGCGCGGTGAACGAGCCACCGGGGCTGTTGATGTACATCAGGATGTCGCGGTCGGGGTCCTGCGACTCCAGCACGATCAGCTGGGCGATGATGTCGTCGGCCGAGGCGTCGTCGACCTGGACGCCCAGGAAGATGATGCGGTCCTCGAACAGCTTGTTGTAGGGGTCGGACCGCTTCATGCCGTAGGAGGTGCGCTCCTCGAACTGCGGCAGGATGTAGCGGCTGGTCGGCGGCACGTAGAGGCCGCCGGCGTTCGGGCTGGTGTTCATCTGGCCTCCCAGCGGGTTGGTCGGGTAGCTCATGCCTGCACCTCACCCGGTGCGTCGCTCGAGCGCTCGAAGACGTGGTCGACGAAGCCGTACTCCTTGGCCTCGGCCGCGGAGAACCAGCGGTCGCGGTCGGAGTCCTGCTCGATCTGCTCGGGGGTCTGACCGGTGTGCTCGGCGATCAGGCCGGCGAGCTCCTTCTTCATCCCCAGCAGCAGCTCGGCCTGGGTCTTGATGTCGGACGCGGTTCCGCCGATGCCGCCCGAGGGCTGGTGCATCATGATCCGCGCGTGCGGGGTGGCGTAACGCTTGCCCTTCGCGCCCGCGGACAGCAGGAACTGGCCCATCGAGGCGGCCAGGCCCATGGCCACGGTCGCGACGTCGTTGGGGATCCAGTTCATCGTGTCGTAGATCGCCATGCCGGCGGTCACCGAACCACCCGGGCTGTTGATGTAGAGCCAGATGTCCTTCTCGGGGTCCTCCGCGGCCAGCAGCAACAGCTGGGCGCAGATGGCGTTCGCGTTGTCGTCGCGGACGTCGGACCCGAGGAAGATGATCCGTTCCTTGAGCAGTCGGTTGTAGATCTGGTCGTCGAGGCCGGTCACCGGTTGGGTGGCCATTCCGACCGGCGCGGTGCTGCGCTCCGTCATCTCACTCCATCTTTCTGTGTCGCCAAATCCGTGCTTCCACTGGACCCTAACGCCCGCCGTACGCGGTTCAGTCCCGGATCCCGGCGTTGTTCGCCCACAGCGCAATCGGGGTCGGCGACCCCGGCACGAACGACCGACGGACAACGACGAGGGCGCGGGCCCCGTACGGGTGCCCGCGCCCTCGCGCGTGGTGTGGCGGTCGATCAGGCGTCGGCCTTCTCGTCGTCCGCGTCGACGTCGGCGTCCTCGTCCGTGTTCAGGGCGTTCAGGTCGACCTCGTTGCCGTCGGTGTCGACGACCTTGGCCTTCTCCAGGATCGAGGCCAGCGCCTTGCGGCGGGCGACCTCACCGAGGACCTGCGGGACCTGGCCCTGCTGGTCCAGCGCCTGGGCGAACTGGTTCGGGTCCATGCCGTACTGCTGCGCCGACATGATGAGGTACTCGATGAGCTCCTCCTGCGAGACCTGCACCTCGTCGTCCTCGACGATGCGGTCCAGCAGCAGCTGGGTCTTCAGGCCCTTGCGGGTCGACTCGTCGACCTCGGCGCGGTGCTCGTCGTCCTCGAGGCGGTTCTCACCCTCGAGGTGACTGTTGACCTCGGCCTCGATGATGTTCTCCGGCAGCGGGATCTCGACGGTCTCGAGCAGCTGCTCCAGAACCTTGTCGCGCGCCTCGACACCCTGCTGGAAACGCTTGGCGTTCTCGGCCTGCTTGGCGAGGTCCTCGCGCAGCTCGGCGACGGTGTCGTGCTCGGAGGCCAGCTGGGCGAAGTCGTCGTCGACCTCGGGCAGCTCGCGCTCCTTGACGCCCTGCAGGGTGACGACGCAGTCGGCGTCCTCGCCCTCGTGCTCGCCACCGGCCAGCGGGGCGGTGAAGTTCTTGGACTCGCCGACGGACAGGCCCTCGAGCGCCTCGTCCATGCCCGGGAGCATGTTGCCCGAACCGATCTCGTACGAGATGCCGTCGACGGCGTCGATCTCCTCGTCACCGATGGTGGCCTTGAGGTCGATGGTCACGAAGTCGCCCGACTTCGCGGCGCGCTCGACCGGCTTGAGGGTGCCGAAGCGCTCGCGCAGCTTCTCGACCTCGGCGTCGACGTCGGCGTCGGCGACGGCCAGCGGGGCGACCTCGACCTCGAGCGCGGAGAAGTCCGGCAGGTCGAAGGCCGGGCGGACGTCGACCTCGGCGGTGAAGACCAGCGGCTCGTCGTCGGTGGCCGGCACGCCGGTCACGTCGACCTCGGGCTGGCTCAGCGGCTTGAGGTCGTTCTCCTCGACGGCCTTGCCGTAGAACTCCGGCAGGGCCTCGTTGATGGCCTCCTGCAGCACGGCGCCACGGCCGAAGCGCTGCTCGATGATCCGGGCCGGGACCTTGCCCTTGCGGAAGCCGGGGATCTGCACCGAGTTGCCGATGGAGGCGTAGGCCGCGTCCATGCTCGGCTTGAGCTCCTCGTACGGCACCTCGACGGTCAGCTTGACCCGGGTGGGGTTGAGGGTCTCGACAGCGCTCTTCACGTTCTGGCACTCCAAAGGTTGTTGATCGGGTACGGCGTGCAGAGCGGGCGACGAGAATCGAACTCGCGTAATCAGTTTGGAAGACTGAGGCTCTACCATTGAGCTACGCCCGCAGTGGTGAGTTCCGGCCTGTTCCGCCCCGCTGTGATCGCGGACCCGGCCTGTGGCTGTCGTCACCGAGGGGTTAGCCTACCTACTCCACGGACCGCATCCCAAACCGGTCACCGTCACGGGGTATGGCGCAGCTTGGTAGCGCGTCCGCTTTGGGAGCGGAAGGCCGCCGGTTCGAATCCGGCTACCCCGACCATGCCGATCGTTCGGATCGGATTCCCGCGTCAGCGGCGGTGGACGATCAGGACCGTACGGTCGTCGGCCTCGCCGGAGCGCGCCTCGTCACAGATCCGGGTCGACAGGCCCTCGATCGAACCGTGGTTGAACTCCCGCTCCGCGATGCCGAGCAGTCGGTCGAGCCCCTGGGAGACGTCGGTGTCCGGGTCCTCGACCAGTCCGTCGCTGTAGAGCAGGATCGCGTCGCCGCGCTCGAGCACGCCGTGGTGGCGCGGGTAGTCCGTCTCCTGCTGGCCCTCGAGGATGCCGAGCACGACACCGGGCTTGACGTCCATCGCGCACCAGCGGCCGGCGCCGGCGTGATAGCGGACCGCGGCCGGGTGGCCCGCCGAACCGACGGTGAACTCCCCCGAGTCGAGGTCGATCGACAGGTGGGTGGCGGTGGCGAAACCGTCGTTCCACCCCTGTCGTACGAGGTAGTCGTTGACCGCCGGCAACACCGCGTCCGGCTCCAGCGCGCCGACCAGGCCGGAGACGGCACCGCCGAGCAGCACCGCGCGGCTACCGGCGGTCGATCCCTTGCCCGACACGTCGAGCACGGCCGCGTTGAACCGGTCACCCTGACGGCAGCCGACGACGACGTCGCCGCAGAACGAGTCGCCGTACGCCGGCTCGACCGTCGCGTCGACGGTCCAGCCCGGCGGCATCGGCGGCATGTGGCTCTGCACCTCGTGGCGCTTGCGCAGATCGGTCAGCAGGGTGCTGGCGGTCTGCTGCGGCAGCCCGGCGCGGTCCCAGACGCGGTCCAACAGGATCACGACGCCCATGCTCACCAGCAGTGCGATGAACGCGGTGAGCGCACGCTCGGAGACCTTGCCCGGGGCGATCAGACCGACGTAGCAGAACACCACGGTGGTGATCGCGAACGAGACCATCAGCCAGCGCCCGCTGAGCAGCAGACCGCCCAGCAGCACCAGCGGCGCGAAGACGAGGTAGCTCGTCTGCACGCTGTTGAACAGCAGCACCAGAGCGACGGTGCCCACCGCGAGCACGATCGTGACCGTGCGGTCGGTGACGCGCACCCGGCGGGCCTGGCTCGTTACGCGGTGGTCCCCCACCCATGACAACGGCCTGACGAACCAGGCCGGTGCGATTGGCTGATGGGTCCCCATGGGCACAAACGGTACGGGCTGCTGCAGCGGACACCTAATGACTTGACCAAGGCTTTACCAAGTGACCGCGGCCGATCGCCACGTCACTACGGCTGCGCCGGTACAGTCCCGTTCTTCTCGTAGTCCGAGACCATCGCCAGACGGCGCTCGTGACGCTCCACCCCGGAGAACGGGGTCTCCAGGAAGATCTTCACCATCGCCTGCGCCTGCTCCTGGGTGTGGAACCGGCCGCCCAACGAGATGATCTGGGCGTCGTTGTGCTCGCGGGCCAGCTGGGCCAGCTCGGTGGTGTAGCAGAGCGCCGCACGGATGCCCTTCACCTTGTTGGCCGCCATCTGCTCACCGTTGCCGGATCCGCCCAGCACCACGCCGAGCGACCCCGGGTCGGCCGCGACGGCCTCGGCCGCCCGCAGCACGTACACCGGGTAGTCGTCCTCCGCGTCGTAGTCGACCGGGCCGTGGTCGACGACCTCGTGGCCCTCGGCCGCCAACCACTCGACGAGAGCGCGCTGCATTTCGTACGCGGCGTGGTCGCCGCCGATGTGAACTCGCATCTGTTCCAGGGCCTTTCAGCTGAAGTCGGGCGACGCGGTACGGGTGCGCTTGAGCTCGAAGAAGCCCGGGGTCGACGCGACCAGGACGCAACCGTCGAAGAGCTTGCCGGCGGCCTCGCCCTTCGGGGCGGGGGTGACGACCGGGCCGAAGAAGGCGACGCCCTCGACGCTGATCACCGGGGTGCCGACGTCCTCGCCGACCAGGCTGATGCCGCGCTCGTGGGAGGCGCGCAGCAACTGGTCGATCTCGTCACCGGGGACGTTGTCGCCCAGCTCGATCAGCTCGGCCGGCAGGCCGACCTCGGCGAGCGCCTCGACGACGACCGCACGCATGTCCTCGACGTCCTTGCCGCGCTGCTCGAGGTGCAGACGGGTGCCGATGGCGTCGTACAGCTTCTTCTTGTATTCGTCGCCGTGTTCGCGGGCGGCCGCGATGACGACGCGCACCGGGAGCCAGCCCCGGTCGAGCATGAGTCGGTAGTTCTCCGGGACGTCGCGTCCCTCATTGAGGACGCTGAGGCTCATCACCGACCAGGTGACCTCCACGTCTCGTACCTGCTCGACCTGCATCAGCCAGCGGGAGGTCATCCACGCCCACGGACACATCGGGTCGAACCACATCTCGACAGGGGTTCGTGTGTTGTCAGTCACGACCGCCATCTTGCCAGTCGGTGCCGGGTGACACGATGAGGCCTGCGTCACCATCGAGAACTAGGAGCCCCACAGGTGTCTACGACGAACCTCACCCGCGCCGAGGCCACCGCCCGCGCCGCGGTCGTGACCGTCCAGTCCTACGAGGTCGAGCTCGACCTCACCACCAGCGCGACGACCTTCGGGTCGCGCACCACGGTCCGTTTCGACGCCACCCCGGGCAGTTCGACGTTCCTGGACTTCGTGGGTGGAACCGTCACCGGTCTGACCCTCAACGGCGTCGAGCTGGACGGCCCGGCGAGCTACGACGGTTTCCGGATCGCGCTGCCCGAGCTGGCCGCCCAGAACGAGGTCGTCGTCGACGGCACCGGCACGTACATGAACACCGGCGAGGGCCTGCACCGCTTCGTCGACCCGGTCGATCAGGAGGTCTACCTCTACTCGCAATTCGAGGTCGCCGACTGCCGCCGCATGTTCGCGGTCTTCGACCAGCCCGACCTGAAGGCCACCTTCCGGTTCACGGTCACCGCGCCGGCCCACTGGCAGGTCGTGTCGGGCCAGCCCACGCCGGAGCCGACCCCGGCGACCGCGATGTGGACCGACCCGTCCGGCGCGCAGCGCCCGACGGCCACCTGGGCGTTCACCGCGACCCCGGTGATGTCGTCGTACATCACCGCGCTGGTCGCCGGTCCGTATGACGTCGTCCGCGACAGCGTCACCGCCCGGGGCGGCGAGGTGCCGCTGGCGATCTACTGCCGCAAGTCGCTGCGCGAGCACCTCGACGCCGACAACATCTTCGACTGCACCAAGCGCGGGTTCGAGTTCTTCGAGAAGGAGTTCGACTGCGCGTACCCGTTCGAGAAGTACGACCAGATCTTCACCCCCGAATACAACATGGGTGCGATGGAGAACGCCGGCTGCGTGACCATCAACGAGGTCTACGTCTTCCGTTCGAAGGTGCCGGACGCGCTGGTCGAGCGCCGGGCGCTGACGATCCTGCACGAGCTGGCCCACATGTGGTTCGGCGACCTGGTCACCATGAAGTGGTGGAACGACCTGTGGCTCAACGAGTCGTTCGCCGAGTGGGCGTCGACCGTCTGCCAGGCCGAGGCCACCCAGTGGAACGAGGCGTGGACCACTTTCTCGATCCTGGAGAAGACGTGGGCCTACGACCAGGACCAGCTCTCCTCGACCCACCCGATCGTCGCCGAGATCCGTGACCTCGAGGACGTCGAGTCCAACTTCGACGGCATCACCTACGCCAAGGGTGCGTCGGTGCTCAAGCAGCTGGTCGCCTACGTCGGCCGCGACGCGTTCGTCCAGGGTCTGCGGTCGTACTTCGCCAAGCACGCCTGGGGCAACACCACCCTCGCCGACCTGCTCGCCGAGCTGGCCGCCGCCTCCGGTCGGGACCTCGACCAGTGGTCGGCGCAGTGGCTGTCGACCGCGGGCGTGAACACGCTCACCCCGAAGGTCACCGTCGACGAGTCGGGCACCATCACCTCGTTCGTCATCGAGCAGACCGCGATCGACGCGCAGCCGACGCTGCGCGCGCACCGCCTCGCCGTGGGTTCGTACGAGCGCCAGGGCGATGCGTGGGTCCGGGTCAACCGCGTCGAGGTCGACGTCGACGGCCCGTCGACCTCGGTCGACGCGCTGGTCGGCACCCGCCACACCGGTGTCCTCCTGGTCAACGACGACGACCTCGCCTACGCCAAGATCCGCCTCGACGAGCAGTCGCTCGCCGCGGTCATCGACGCGCCGACCGGCTTCGACTCGCTGCCGCGCGCCCTCGTTGTCGGCGCCCTGTGGGACATGACCCGCGACGCGCAGCTGCGCGCCCGCGACATGGTCAGCGTGCTGCAGTCGCTGGCCGGCACCGAGGACAACTCGGGTCTGCTGCGGATGTACATCGCCTCGCTGCGTCAGCTGACCGAGCTGTACGTCTCCCCCGACGCCCAGGACGACGTACGAGCCCAGGTCACCGCCACCCTGCGCGGACTCGCGCAGCAGGCGGCGCCCGGCAGCGACGCCCAGCTGCAACTGCTGCAGGCGTTCACCACCTACGCGAGCAGCGCCGACGACGTCGCTTACGTGAAGGGTCTGCTCGACGGCAGCACCGAGCTCGACGGCCTCGTCGTCGACCAGGACCTGCGGTGGGCGCTGCTCAGCTCGCTGGTCGCCGCGGGTGCGGCCGGCGAGTCCGAGATCGTCGCCGAGGACGAGCGTGACGGCACCGCCACCGGCAAGGAGCGCGCCGCGATGGCCCGCGCCTCGATCCCGACGGCGGAGTCGAAGGCCGCCACCTGGCAGCGGCTGATCGAGGACACCACGGTCCCGAACCAGACGATCTCGTCGCTGGCCCGCGGTCTGCAGCGCACCCACGACCGCAGCCTGCTGCAGCCGTACGTGGAGAAGTACTTCGCGATGCTGAACGACCTGTGGGCGTCGCGTACGTTCCACATCGCCTCGACCATCGCCGAGCTGAGCTTCCCGATGGCGCTGGCGTCGAGCGACCTGTTGGCGCGCACCCAGCAGTGGCTCGACGGCAACCCGGACGCCTCGGCCGGCCTGGCCCGCGTCGTCGCGGAACACCGCGACGCCGTCCAGCGCGCGCTGGACGTCCAGGCGTACGACGCGCAGTCGTGATCGGCTGACGCAGCAAACGCTGCACCTACGAACGAACCCTGCAGGTGTACCTGCAGGGTTCGTTCGTAGGTGCAGCGTTTGCTGCGTCAGCCGATCACGACTGCGCGTCGTACGCCTGGACGTCCAGCGCGCGCTGG
>JASLFY010000033.1 GCA_030150425.1 Yimella sp.
GCACCCTGCGCGGCCACATGATCGGCGATCGCGCTCGCCACTCCGGTGCCGCCGGCCACGGCCAGCGACCCTCCCTCGCAGAAGTCGTTCTGCACGTCGACGATGATCAGTGCTCGCGTCATGGGCCTTGACCGCTGGCTAGGCTCGGCCCATGACGCGAGCACTGATCATCGTCGACGTGCAGAACGACTTCTGCGAGGGAGGGTCGCTGGCCGTGGCCGGCGGCACCGGAGTGGCGAGCGCGATCGCCGATCATGTGGCCGCGCAGGGTGCGGACTACGCCGCGATCGTCGCGACCGCGGACTGGCACATCGACCCGGGCAGCCACTGGGCGACCGACGGCGAACCGGACTTCGTCGAGAGCTGGCCGGTGCACTGCCAGGTGGGCACGACAGGTGCCGACTTCCGGCCCGAGGTGGCTCCGGCGATCGAGGCGGCCGACGCCGTCTTCCGCAAGGGCGAGCACGCCGCGGCGTACAGCGGGTTCGAGGGCCACACCGAGTCGGGCGAGCAGCTGACCGACTGGCTCCGGGCCCGGGAGATCGACGCCGTCGACGTGGTCGGCATCGCCACCGACTTCTGCGTGAAGGCCACCGCGCTGGACGCGCAGGCGGCCGGCTTCCGCACCGACGTCCTGCTCGACCTGACCGCGGGGGTCTCCCCCGCGACGACCGCGGCCGCGCTCAGCGAACTGCGCGCGGCCGGGGTCGGGCTGACCGGTCAACCGGTCGTCGGGAACTGAATCTGCAGCGACTGACTCAGCGCAGCCGCTTGTGGATGTCCTCGCTCATCCGCACGGTCGCGAGGTAGAACTCCAGCGTCATCCGGATGAAGGTCAGGTAGAGCAACCCGACCAGCGGACCGATGATCAGCACGAACACCAGCCTCAACGCACCGCCGTCCTGAGCGGCTACCACCAGCCACACCAGCCACATGAGCCCGATGGCGACCATCGACAGCACGTAGATGAACTTGACCACCTTCGGCGTGACGAAGTGGGAGAACGAGAAGTCGAACAGCGCTTTGAAGAATCCGGCGGCGTCGGTGTTCTGCGCCACCGGCTGGGTCTGCATCGGGCCGCTGCCCCACGCCTGCTGCTGCGGCCCGTTCTGCCAGGCCTGCTGCTGGTTGTCCTGCCAGCCGGGCTGCTGCGGCTGTCCGGTGGGCTCTCCCCACCCCTGGTAACCCGAGTTGTCGCTCATCGTGCTCCCCTTCGATCAGATACGTGTGAACCGCGTCGAATAGTAGGGATCGCAACCGCTTTCGCGTCCCCGTTCGGAAAAACTCGTCCGCTCCACCCGGCCGCAGATGCGGTCGGAGGGAGCGGACGGGGTACTTCAGGTGCCGATCAGGCCGTGACGGTCAGCGGCGTCGCGCCGTACGTCAGCGTCCAGTCGACCGCGTGGAAGGTGCTCGGGTCGATCGTCTTGTTGGCCGTGACCCAGTCGATGATCAACTGACGGATCTCGTTCTGGCGGTTGTAGACGACCGGCGCCGTGGTGACACCCGGGAACCCGCCGCCACCGGACTGGCGGTAGTTGTTGATCGCGATGACGAAGCTGTCGGAGTCGGCGACCGGGGTGCCGCCGTACGACAGGTTCTTGATCCGGTCGCCGGCCGGCACCGACAGGTCGATGTCGTACGTCAACGGCTGGTCGAGCCCGCCCATCACGTCGTAGTTGTAGTCCGGGGTGCCGTTCGGCGCCGTCGGCGTGACCGCGTTCGTGACGTCCGTCGACGGCAGCGGGCCGGCGTTCGGAACCTGCTTGAAGTAGGCCGCGGACGTCTCGAGGTAGGCCTTGACCTGCGCGCCGGTGAACTTGATGCCCAGCAGCGTGTTGTCGTAGATGTACAGCCCGGCCACGTCGCGCACGGTGACGTCGCCCGCCGGGATGTTCGCCGTACGGCTGAAGGGTGCGGCGATCGACAACACCGGGGTGTTCTCGTCGGCGGTGCCGGCCAGTCCGGCCTTGACCGCCTGCGCCTGGACCAGGTTGATCAGGTCGACGGCGGCGGAGTCCTCCCAGCACGCGGTGGCGCCGGTCATCGCCTCGGTGCAGGTGCCGATCACCGAGTTGACGTAGGTCAGCACCTTCTGGTGTGCCGGTCGGACCAGTGCAGCGACCTGCGGGTCCTCGGGCGCGGTGTTGGCGTTCAGCAGCGACGCGGTCGAGGACTCGACGGTCCACTGACCGCGGACCTTCTTCAGGTTCAGGTCCATGACGGTGACCCGCATGCCCCAGTAGTACGGCTCGGACAGCAGCACCTGCTTGCCGCTCTTGGCGTTGGTGACGTAGCGCTGCGGGATCTCCAGGTGGGCGTGGCCGACCAGGATCGCGTCGATGTCCGGCACCTGCTCGGCGAGCTGGCTGCTGGCGTTCTCCGGCCAGGGCAGCGCGTCGCCGTACGAGGACGACGGCGTCGCACCCGAGTGACAGGACACGATCACGACATCGGCGCCGGCGGCCTTGACCTGCGGGATGACCTTCTGGGCCTGCTCGACGATGCCGTTGAAGGTGACCTTGCCCTCGACGTTCGCCTTGTCCCAGATCGCGACGCCCGGGGTCACCAGACCGACGATGCCGACCTTGATCGGCTTCTCGCCCTTGGGCTTGACGGTCTTGATCGTGTACGACGGGAAGACCGGCTGGTGAGTGTTCCAGTCCAGCGCGTTGGCGCCGAGCAGCGGGTGGTTCAGCTGCGACTGGAAGGTGCGCAGGGTGTCCATGCCGTAGTTGAACTCGTGGTTGCCGAGGGCTGCGGCGTCGTAACCGATCGCGTTCATCGCGGTCGCCATCGGGTGCTCGACGGTGTCGCTGATCGGCGTCACCTTGGCGTAGTAGTACGCCAGCGGGGTGCCCTGGATCGTGTCGCCCGCGTCCAGCGTGATGCAGGTGTCGGCGCCGCGCTCGGCGCGCATCGCCTTGATCAGCG
>JASLFY010000040.1 GCA_030150425.1 Yimella sp.
TCGCCGCGGGCGAGGGCGATCTCGGCCCGGGTGGCGAGCACCAGCATGCGCGCCTCGTATCTCCCGTCCGGTGCCAACTGTTCCACTTCGTGCAACACACGTTCGCAGCCGTCGAGATCGCCGTCGAGCAGTCGGGCGGACGCGACGACCAGGCGCATCGTGCAGGCGTCGTCGTACGCGTGCAGTTCGACCAGCGCGGGCACCGCGCGGTCCGCCCACCGCGCGGCGGTGTGATGGTCGCCCTGGGACAGACTGACCTGGGCGAGCATGGAGTGCAGGGACGCCTCGACGTAGGGCGTCGCGTCGCCGAGGGCCAACGCGAGGTTCACCTGTTCGGCGGCGGCGTTCAGGTCGCCGCTGTTCTCCGCGCTCAGCGCCGCCCACAGTCGCAGCATCGAGGCACTGCGCGGGTCGGGTTCGGCCTCCGCGAGCCGGGCGATCCGGGCGCTGATGTCGCCCTGGCCCTGGGTGACCAGGAAGACGCGGATCGCGCGCGACCACGCCCGCTCCGGTTCCTCCCACCCGGCGATCTGGTCGCTCAGCTCACCGCCGGCCCGCCCCTGCATCCACAGCATCGGCAGGATCAGCAGCGCGGCGGTGTCATAGGCGTCGTCGAGCTGTTCGGGACTCGGCGTCCAGTTCAGCAGCAGGTCGACCGCGCTGTCGTGCCGCGCGAGGATCCGGCCGTGGTCACCGGTGATGGTCCACAGGCTGCCCAACACGCTCAGCAACCGGATCATCGTGTCGGTGTCGTGGTCGACCAGGGCGCGGCGTACGACCTCCGCGAGGTTGTTCTCCTCCCGCAACAGCGCCGCGACGGAGGCGACCTGGTGGTCGGCGCGGAACAGGTCCCGGTGTTGCGCCACCAGGGCGAGCGCCCAACGGCGTTGTGCGTCGTGGGCCTGCTCCAGGCGACCGTCCGCCTCGAGGCGGTGCTGCGCGAACTCGCGGATCGTCTCCAGCATCCGCATCCGGCTGTGGCCGTGGTTCTCCTGCACGCTCAGCAACGACTGGTCGGCCAGTGACTCGACCAGGTCGTCGGCCGCGGGCCCGAGCACCGCCCGCGCCGTCGCGCGGTCGAAGCCGTCGAGGAAGACCGACATCGTCGCGGCGGCTGTACGTTCGGCGGGACCGAGCAGCTCCCACGACCAGTCGATCACGGCGGCGAGCGTGCGGTGGCGTTCGGGTGCCCCGCGGTCGCGGGTGCGCAGGAGGGCGAACCGGTCGCGCAGCGCGGCCTGCACCTCTGCAGCGGACATCGTGCGGATCCGGGCCGCCGCGAGCTCGACCGCCAGCGGCAGGCCGTCCAGTTCGGCGACGATCGCCGCGACGACCGGGTCGGCCAGTTCGGCGTCGGGCCGGGCTGCGAGCGCGCGCCGGCGGAAGAGTCCGGCGGCGTCGGTCGTGGACAGCTGCTGCAGCGGCACGACCTGCTCGCCGCGAATCCGCAGCGGTGCGCGACTGGTCGCCAGCACCCGCAGGTCGCGGGTGGTCGCCAGCAGGAAGGCGACCAGGTCGGCCACCGCGTCGAGCACGTGCTCGCAGTTGTCGAGCACGAGCAGGGTCGGGACGCCGTCGAGTTCCTGCGCGATCCGACCGCGGATGTCGGCGACCTGCGCCGCACTCAACGCCCGCCGGCTGGTCACCGATCCGCGTACGCCGAGGGCGGCGCCGATCTCCGCGACGACGTCGTCGTCGGCGCCGACACCGACCAGCTCGACGAGGTGGACCCGCGGCTGGGTCGCCTCCTGTGCGATGACCTGGGCGATCCGGGTCTTGCCCATGCCGCCGGGCCCGACGACGGTGGTGCAGCGCGCGGTCGCGACCGCCGTACGCAGCCGGGCGAGGTCGTCTGCCCGGCCGATCAGGTCGTCGTGGTCGAAGCGCAGCCCGGTCCTGACCGGGACGTCGGCGGCGAGCAGTTCCTGGTGGACCCGCTGCAGCTCCGGAGCCGGGTCGGTGCCGGTCCGCTCGGCGAGGTCGCGGCGGTGCTCGGCGTACCGCTCGAGCGCGGCGGCCGGCCCGACGACGGAGGCCTCGGTCCGTAGCAGCGCCGCCAGCACCGCCACGTCGTCCGGCGCCCGGCGGTGCTCGGCCGCCAGCGCCGACAGAGCAGCGGTGGGATCACCGGCGCGGGACGCGGCCAGCGCCGCGATCCGGCGTACGTCGTCCTGGCGACGAGCGGCGGCCCGGCGCAGGTCGTACAGGGGGCCGGTGTTGCCGTCGGCGATCGGTTGCGCGAGTGCGGACGCCGCAGCGCTCGCCGCCTCGGCGACCGAGTCCTGTTGCCAGGCGCGTTCGGCGCGGGTGACGAGGTCGGCGAGCTGCCAGGCGTCGACCTCGTCGCGGCTCAGCCCGATCCGGTAGCGGTCGTCACCGCGGACGATCAGGTCGCGGTGCGTCGTGCGCAGCCGGGCGACCAGCACCTGCAGCGCCTTGGTGGGGCGGGCCGGGAGGTCGTCGCCCCAGACCTCCGCGACGAGTCCTGCGTCGGCCAGGCCGCCGGGGTGCAGGGCGAGGGCCGCGAGCAGCGCGGCCGGGCGGGCACCGTTGACCGGTTCGCCGTCCCAGCTGACGGTGTCGAGGAGGCGGAGGCGGGCGGGCACCCGACCACCCTAGGCGGGGGAGTGCGCGTGCCGAGGTTGTCGGATCCGCGTGAGAAGCTGACCAGCGTGATGTACCTGCTCGGTGTGCTGCTCCTGCTGCTCGGTGTCGCGCTGTCGATCGCCCTGCACGAGATCGGCCACCTCGTGCCGGCGAAGAAGTCCGGGGTCAAGGTGACCCAGTACATGATCGGCTTCGGGCCGACCATCTGGTCGCGCCGCAAGGGCGAGACCGAGTACGGCGTGAAGGCCATCCCGCTCGGCGGCTACATCCGGATGATCGGCATGTTCCCGCCTGCGCCGGGGGAGGAGCAGCCCGACGCCGACGGCAACCTCCACATCCGCGCCTCCTCGACCGGCCGGTTCAGCCAGCTGGTCGACCAGGCCAGGGAGGCGGCGTACGAGGAGATCGGCCCGGCCGACCGCGACCGGGTGTTCTACAAGCTGCCCACGATCAAGAAGCTGATCATCATGTTCGGCGGTCCGTTCATGAACCTGGTGATCAGCGCCGTCCTGATCACCGTCGTCAGCTGCGGTCTCGGGCTGCAGCAGCAGGTCACCGCCGACATCGCCGCGGTGCAGCCGTGCCTGCCGACCACCTCGCAGGGCTCGACCACCCAGTGTGCGGCCGACCTGCGTTCGCCCGCCTCGAAGGCCGGGCTGACTGCGAAGGACCGGATCGTCTCGATCGACGGGGTGTCGGTCACCACCAGCCAGCAGGCCACCGACGTCATCCGCCGCAACGCCGGCAAGCCGATCCCGTTCGTGGTGGAGCGCAACGGCGCCCGCCGCACCATCACCGTGACTCCGGTCGAGCGCACCATGCCGCGGTACGACTCCCACGGCACCCCGATCGTGAACTGGCTCGGCGAGACCCAGACGGCTCGGGTCGGTGTCGTCGGCGCCGCGATCGGCGGCACCTCCGTACGACACCGCGCGTCGTTGAGCCAGGCGCCGGGGCAGGTGTGGGACGCGTTCAGCAGCACCGCCTCGGTGTTCGTGAAGATCCCACAGAAGATGGTCGGGGTCGTCCGCGCCGCGTTCGCCGACGGCACCCGCGACGCCAACGGTCCGGTGTCGGTCGTCGGCGTCGGCCGGATGGCCGGCGAGGTCACCAACCTGATCCCGTCGTGGACCGACAAGCTCGCCGTCCTGCTGATGATGATCGCCGGCCTCAACATGGCGCTGTTCGTGTTCAACCTGGTGCCGCTGCTGCCGCTGGACGGCGGCCACATCGCGACGGCGCTCTGGGAGGCCCTCAAGCGGGCGATCGCCCGGGCCCGTGGCGTCAAGGGGCCGGTCTACGCCGACGCCGCCAAGGGGATGCCGATCGCGTACGCCGTGTCGCTGATCCTGATCATCATGTTCGTGCTGTTGGCCTACGCCGACATCGTCAACCCGGTCAAGCTGTGACAGCTGCCTGGCCCGAGCGCCTGCGCCCCGGCGCGAAGGTGGCGGTGCTGACCGCGAGCGGGCCCGTCGACCAAGGGGTCCTCGCCCGTGGTCTGCAGGTGTTGCGCGACTGGCAGCTCGAGCCGGTCGTGCTGCCGTCCGCGCTGGCGGCTCCGAACGAGGTTCTTCCGCATCTGGCCGGCACCGACCGGCAGCGCGCCGACGACCTCGTCCACGCCCTGACCTCCCCGGAGTTCGACGCGGTCCTGTTCGCCAAGGGTGGCGACGGCGCACCCCGGGCGCTGGAGCTCGTCGACTGGCCCGCGATCGCCGCCCTGGCGCCGCGGCCGCGGTGGTTGGTCGGCTTCTCCGACGTCACCGCGGTGCTCGAGGCGACGCTGCGTCACCTCGGTTGGGTCAGC
>JASLFY010000100.1 GCA_030150425.1 Yimella sp.
CAGCTCGGTGCCGACGGTGACGACCTGCTCCGGCAGCTCCACGTGGCGCTCGGCCAGCTCGGAGATGTGGACCAGACCCTCGATGCCGTCCTCGACGCGCACGAACGCACCGAACGGAACGAGCTTGGTGACCTTACCCGGCACGACCTGACCGATCGCGTGGGTGCGGGCGAAGTGCTGCCACGGGTCTTCCTGGGTCGCCTTCAGCGACAGCGAGACGCGCTCGCGGTCCATGTCGACGTCCAGCACCTCGACGGTGACTTCCTGGCCGACCTCGACAACCTCGGACGGGTGGTCGATGTGCTTCCAGGACAGCTCCGAGACGTGCACCAGACCGTCGACGCCGCCGAGGTCCACGAACGCACCGAAGTTGACGATCGAGGAGACGACACCGCTGCGGACCTGGCCCTTCTGCAACTCCTTGAGGAAGGTGGTGCGGACCTCGGACTGGGTCTGCTCCAGCCACGCACGGCGCGACAGGACCACGTTGTTGCGGTTCTTGTCGAGCTCGATGATCTTGGCCTCGACCTCCTTGCCGACGTACGGCTGCAGGTCGCGGACACGACGCATCTCGACCAGCGACGCGGGCAGGAAGCCGCGCAGGCCGATGTCGAGGATGAGGCCGCCCTTGACGACCTCGATGACGGTACCGGTGACGACGCCGTCCTCTTCCTTGACCTTCTCGATGGTGCCCCAGGCGCGCTCGTACTGCGCACGCTTCTTGGACAGGATCAGGCGGCCTTCCTTGTCCTCCTTCTGGAGAACCAGGGCCTCGACCTCATCACCCACGGAAACGACCTCGGTCGGGTCGACGTCGTGCTTGATGGAGAGTTCGCGGGAGGGGATGACACCCTCGGTCTTGTAACCGATGTCGAGCAGGACCTCGTCACGGTCGACCTTGACGATGACACCTTCGACGATGTCGCCGTCATTGAAGTGCTTGATCGTCGCGTCGATCGCGGCGAGCAGCTCCTCCTCAGAGCCGATGTCGTTGACAGCGATCTGAGGAGCGGTAGTGGCAGTCATGTAGTAGGAAACCTTTGGTGGACGGTTGATAACGGACAATGGACGTTGTGAGGACCGGGACTACCGGTACGCACGGACACGCACGCGAGTGCGCTCGTCAACCCTACCTGCTGTGCAACAAGGGAGCAAAGTGGTCGACAACACCCCCGACAGCTCCGGCCGCGCCGGAGAAACGGTCAACGACACCGAGAGCGGGCGGGCGCAACGCGCCTACTGGGACGGCGAGGCCGACGACTATTACGCCGAGCACGGCGCCTTCCTGCGCGACGACCAACTCGTCTGGGGGCCGGAGGGTCTGAGCGAGGACGATCTCGGGCTGCTGGGCGACGTGATCGGCCGCGACGTCCTGGAGTTCGGCGCCGGCGCCGCACAGGGTGCGCGCTGGGTCGCCGGACGTGGCGGGCGGGTCGTCGCCTCCGACATCTCGCTGGGCATGTTGCGGGTGGGCGCCCGACTCGACCGGGACACCGGTACCGCGATCCCCGCCGTACAGGCGGACGCCCTGCGGTTGCCGTTCGCAGACGCCAGCTTCGACATCGCGTTCTCGGCCTACGGCGCGGTGCCGTTCATCGCCGACACGGCCGGCCTGATGCGGGAACTCGCGCGCGTGCTGCGACCCGGTGGCCGGTTGGTCTTCTCGACCACCCACCCGATCCGATGGAGCTTCCCCGACGTTCCGGGCGAGTCCGGCCTGGTGGCGGAGCACTCCTACTTCGACCGCTCCCCCTACGTCGAGCGCACCGGTGGTGTCGTCAGTTACGTCGAGCACCACCGCACGATCGGCGACCGGGTGCGGGAGCTGGTGGCGGCCGGTCTGACGCTCGTCGACCTGGTCGAGCCCGAGTGGCCGACGTGGAACGAGGAGATCTGGGGTGGGTGGAGTCCATTGCGCGGCAAGCGGATTCCGGGAACGGCCATCTTCATTGCGCAGCGCTCCTGAGACGTCGTAGCGCAGCGCTGACTCAGCGAACTTTCGGCCGCTGCCCGGTCGCGATGATCTCGGCGGTGTCCTCGGCGCTCAACGGCGGGCTGCCGTCGGCGTGGCCGCGGAACCAGTCGACGGTGCGCTGCAGCGCGTCCTCGATCGGCACGATCGGCGCCCAGCCGAGCACCTCGCGCGCGAGGGAGGCGTCGGGCTGCCGGACGGTCGGGTCGTCGACCGGTCGTTCGATGTGGACGATCGGCGAGTCCGAGCCGACGAGGTCGACCACCCAGTGCGCGAGGTCGAGCATCGAGATCTCGTGCGGGTTGCCGATGTTTATCGGGCCGCTGTGGTCGCTCTCGGCCATCGCCAGGATGCCCGCGACGAGGTCGTCGACGTAGCAGATCGACCGGGTCTGGGAGCCGTCACCGGAGACGGTGACCGGTTCACCGGCCAGCGCCTGCCGGATGAAGTTCGGGATGGCGCGACCGTCGTTCGGCCGCATCCGCGGCCCGAAGGTGTTGAAGATCCGGACGATGCCGGTGTCGACGCCGTACGACTGGCGGTAGGCCAGCGTCAGCGCCTCACCGAAGCGCTTCGCCTCGTCGTACACACCGCGCGGGCCGACCGGGTTCACGTGGCCCCAGTACGACTCGGGCTGCGGGTGGACCTGCGGATCGCCGTAGACCTCGGAGGTGGAGGCGATGACGAACCTGGCCTCCTTGGTGCGCGCCAGTTCGAGCGCGTTGAGGGTGCCCTGCGAGCCGACCCGCAACGTCTCGACCGGCATCCGCAGGTAGTCGACCGGCGACGCTGGGCTGGCGAAGTGCAGCACCAGGTCGACCGGACCGGCGACCTGCACTCCGTCCGTGACGTCCGTCTCGACCAGGCTGAATCGGCCGCTGTCGTGCAGGTGCGCGACGTTGTCCGGCGAGCCGGTGCAGAAGTTGTCCAGTGCGACCACGGTGTGGCCACGCCGGATCAACGTCTCGCAGAGGTGAGAACCCAGGAACCCGGCGCCGCCGGTGACCACTGCCCGCATGCGGTCAGTTGCCTCCGTGGCGACCCGCGGTGGTCGAGCGGGTGCTGAAGACGAGCATCACCAGGCCGACCAGAATCAGCAGCGCACCCAGCGGGAGGAGCACCCACGGAGCGATGCCGAGCGCGTTCAGCTGCTGGCCCTTGCTGGAGTACTCGTCGACGTTCTTCTTGATCGTCGCGTCGTCCATCACCGAGGTCGTGTCCATCACGGTCAGCGGCGCGTGGTTCGGGATCTGGACCGTCTGGACCTGGTGCTGCTGCATCTTCATGAAGACGCCGGTGATCGGGTCCGCCCAGATGGTGATGTCGTTGGCGTAGGTGCGGTCGGCGTTCTGGGCGGCGCTGGACTTGCCGAGGCCGAAGAGGAAGCCGGGGATCTCCATCTTGGTGAAGACCGTCTCGGGCACCTTCACGGTGTACTTGTACGTCTCCATGCCGCGCACCTTCTCGGTGCCCTGGTAGGCCAGGTCGACCGGCTTGCCGAGCGTGGTGTCGAAGTACGGGTACGACTTGCCCTTGGTCAGGTGGAACGGAAGCTTGATGACGTACGCGCCTTGGTAGTCGGTCGGCGAACCGTCGAGGCGGGTGCCGGACCAGGCGACGGCCTTACCGGTGGAGCGGTCGAGGGCGTAGCGCTGCGTCGTCGCCGAGATCGGCGGGGCTGCGATCTTGCCGTCGGGGCCCGGGTTGTCGGTGTACTGCCACTGGTTGATGACCATCTTGTTGCCGCCGAGCTGCTTGCTGGCCTTCTGGTCGGCGACCACGGTGGCGACGGTGACGATCTTGCCCTCGACGAACTTCAGCGTGGTCGCGTCGAGGAACTTGGCGTGGTCGTCGACGAGCGTCTGACTGGTGTTCTGGTCCTTCGGGATCACCGCGAGTCGCGGGTACGCGTAGAACTTCAGCAGCAGCGCGAGCGTCACGAAGAACGCTCCGAAGCCGATCACGATGGCGGACTTCCGCACAGTGGCCTCCCGGGGGGACGAGCAAGGTCTACCGGAGAGTAGCAGCAATGGTGCGACCTGGGTCACATGTGCCAGTGGGCGATTCGCACTCCGGACGTCAGTCGACGGCCGCCGTCCAGCGTCCGCTCGAGTCCTTCAGCACGGCGCATCCGAGGCGCAGCGCCGGCACCAGATCGGTGTCGTTGTCGCCGATCATGAGGGTCCGTCGCGGTTCCGCCCACGGCGCCCGCGCGAGGACCCGCCGGAACAGTCCGTCCGCCGGTTTACGGCAGTCGCAGCTGCCTGCCAGATGGGGACACACCGCGAATCCGTCGACCCGTGCGCCGTAGAGCGCGAGCAGGTCGACCAGGCGCCGGTGCACGCGTACGAGGTCCGCGGTGGACATCAGACCCTTGCCGACGCCCTGCTGGTTGGTGACGACGACCACCGGCGTGCCGGTGCGATTGATCGCGGCGAGTCGCCGACCGACACCCGGGATGAGATCGAGGTCCTCGGGCCGCTCGACGTAACCGGGCCGGTGCACGTTGAGGGTGCCGTCGCGGTCGACCAGGACGAGGTCCCATCGGCCGAGCCGGTCCGGTCGCGGCAACGGGGTCTCGAGCAGCCCGGCGAGCTCCGCGTCGGACGGTCGCTCGAGGTTCACGGTGTTCCTCAGTCCGCGGGACGGCAGAGGACGTCGACCGCCTCGCACCACGCGTGGGTCCACAGCATGTGGACCTCCTGGATGCGCGGGGTGGACCGGGACGGGACGACCAGCAGGTGGTCGACCCGGTCGGCGAGGCCGGCCCCACCCTCGCCGGTGAGCGCGATCGTCATCAGACCGCGTTCCCGGGCTGTCTCGAGCGCGGCGACGACGTTCGGGCTGGTCCCGCTGGTGCTCATCGCCAGCAGCACGTCCCCGGCCCGCCCGTGGGCGGCGACGCCGCGGCTGAACACCTTGTCGTAGCCGTAGTCGTTGCCGATCGCGGTGATCGAGGACAGCGACTCGGCCAGGTTGACGGCCGGCAACGGTTCACGGTCGTGGATGCACTTGCCGATGAACTCCGCAGCGACGTGACTGGCGATCGCCGCCGAACCGCCGTTGCCAGCGACCAGCAGGGTGCGTCCCGCCACGAGAGCGCCGATCAGCGACTCCCCCGCGGCGCGTACGGCGGCGGTCAGGTCGGGCGCGGTCAGCCGCTGCGCGAGGTCCGCCCAGTCGGCGATCCCGCCGCTCAACTGCTCCTGCACCACGCGCGCCGCGGTCACCGGGTCGCTGGCGTGCAGCACGTGGTCGTAGCCCGGGCCGTAACCGGTCATCGGTTCTGTCCTCGCCATGTGGTGACGCCTTCCTTGCTGAAGGTCACCTCGGAGACCTGCAGGCCCATGTCGATCAGCCGTTGCGCGACGAGGTGACGTCGCTCGAACTCGCAGACGAACACCATGTGGCCGCCGCCGCCGGCGCCCGTGACCTTGCCACCCAACGCACCGGCCTTCGTCGCTTCCTCGACCGCTTCGTCGATCAGCGGCGTCGTGATGCGCGAGGACATCTTCTGCTTCTCCCGCCAGGCCTCGCCCAGCAGCCGGCCGACCGTGTCGACCTCGCCGCGAACCAGCGCGATCTTCATCGCGGCGGCCAGTTCCTTCTGCGCGCGCAGGCCGGACAGGGCGTCGGCGTTGCCGGTCTCGTACCGGCTGCGCTGGTCCTCGATGATGTGGTCGGACACGCGGGTGGCGCCGGTGAACGCCAGCAGCATGTTGTGTTCCAGTTCGTGCACCGTGGCCGGCAGGATCCGCAACGGGTTGACGACCGTCTGGTCCGCGCCGAACTCGATGAAGTTGAAGCCGCCGAACGCTGCGGCGTACTGGTCCTGCGAGCCACCCGGGATCCCGAGGTCCTCGCGCTCCAGGGCGTACGCGAGCTCTGCGGTCTCGTACGGCGTCAGGTCGACGTTGCAGTGCTGCGCGACGAGTCCGATCACCGACACCATGACCGCGCTGGACGATCCGAGGCCGGACCCGGGCGGCGCCTGGGTGTGCAGGAAGAGGTCGAAACCGCCGGACGGTCGGGCGCCGGCGAAGTCGGTCAGTCGGGCGATCGCCGCCTTGGGCAGGTCGAGCACGCCGTTGAACTCGACGGGTCCGTCGATGTCGAAGCCGATGGACCGGCCGAAGTCCAGCGACTGGACGGTGACACGACCGTCGACCCGGGGGCGCAGCGTGGAGAACGCGAACGCCGAGATCGTGCTGGACAGCACGCAGCCGCCCTCGCGCTCCGGGAACGGTGCGACGTCGGTGCCGCCGCCGGCGAACGAGATGCGCAGCGGTGCCCGTGCACGCAACACCGGGCGGTGTGGGTCGATCACCGACGGGTCCGTCGGCTGCGGCCGATCCATCACTGCGGATAACCTCCACCTTCGACGCGGGCATCTCCCGCGGGCGCGAACGTACTGCAGGGTAATCGAGGACGGTAGTCCGGATCGGGGTGGCGCATGCGGCGGGTCCCGATGATCGACGGCCTGCGCGCGCTGGCCGCTGTTCTGGTGCTCCTGTCGCACGTCGGTTTCTGGACCGGGGCCTCCCGGGTCGACACCTCCGGGCCGTTGCTGGCCCGCGGTGACAGCGGCGTCGCCATCTTCTTCGCGATCTCCGCGTTCCTGCTGCTGCGCCCCCACCTCGCCGACCGTCCGTCGCCCACCCCGCGCTACCTGCGGCATCGCGCGGCCCGGATTCTGCCGGCGTACTGGGTCGCGTTGGCCTGCGTCGTCGCGGTCGAGGTCGCCCGTGGACGAGGCTTCGACCTGGCGAACCTGGTCGCCCACGTCCTGCTGCTGCAGGGCTACACCGGCACCGACTACCAGGCGTTCACCCAGACGTGGAGCCTGACCACCGAGGTCACTTTCTACCTGCTCGTGCCGCTGCTCGGACCGTGGTTGGCGCGCGGCGTACGCCGTTCGGCCGCCGCCACGCTGCGCGCCCTCGGCGCGGTCGCGGTCGGCGGGCTCGGTGTCACCGCGCTCGCGACCGCAGGCTCGCAGGCGGGCGCCGGGTGGTGGCCCGGCGTGCTCGCGACGAGCGTCCTCGGCCACGCGGCCTGGTTCGCGGTCGGCGCGGTGATCGCGGTCCTGGAGACGCCGACCGGTCGGGTGCTGGTCCCGGCCACGTGGCGCCGGGCCGGGACGCCGACCACATTGCTGGTCATCGCCCTACTGACCTATCTCGTGGCGGCGACGCCGCTGGCCGGTCCGGTGACCCTCGCCGTGCCGTCGATCGGTGCGGCACTCGTCAAGGAGGCGCTCTACTCCCTGCTCGCCGGCGTGCTGCTGGCCGCCACCGTGATCCCGACCCGCGACCCGGCTGCAGCACGGATCGCCGGGTCGGCGGGACTGCGCCGGGCGGGCGATCTGTCGTACGGGGTGTTCCTGTGGCACCTGCTGGTGCTGCAGTTGCTCTACCTCGCGACCGGCTGGCCGCTGTTCTCCGGTGGCTTCGCGGCGATGCTGTTCGCGGTGCTCGTCTTCACCGGATTCGCCGCGCTCGCCAGCGCGGAGTTCATCGAGCTGCCGGCGCTGCGTCGCTGGGCCGGTCGCTCGCACGAGTCGCCGGATGCGTCGGACGCGGTGCCCACTGCGCCGCGAGGGTCGTGAGGCTGAACGTCCCGGCCAGCTGACCGACGGCGGCGCCCCACGTCTTCGCGTCGACCACACCACCGACCGCCAGCGCGACACCGGCCACGGTCAACGCCCCGACCACGACCATCGGTCGCAGCCGCCGCGGGCAGCACGCGCTCAACGCTCCCAGCACGAGGCCGTACGGACCGGCGGCGAGCAGCCCGGTGCCCACGGCGAGGGCGGGGCCGAGCCACCGGCGTCCGTCCGCGGGTTCGGGTTCTTTCACCGGGGCTCGGACGGCGGATCCGCGCAGCAGCACCACGGCGACCAGGCAGCCGAGGACCAGGAACCAGCCGACGGCGAGTCCGGCGCGGTGCAGCGGGGTGGCGACGAAGTGCTCCGCCGCGGAGTCACCCGCGTACGCCTGGCGCCACCCGTCGACCGGGTACGCGACCATGCCGTGCGAGCTGTGCCAGCCGCGGTTGAAGCCGTGGGTGGTCGCGGTGACGGCCGGGACGGCCCGGCCGGCGCCGCTCGCGGCAGCCGACGCCGGCAGCAGCAGGTGCACCGCGTGGCCCTTCGCCGGGGCCACCGACACGACCTGTCGACCGGTCGGGACGGTGAAGTCCGTGCAGGACTGCGCGGTGACCGTTGCGGGGCCGGGCGAGGTGGCCCGCAACGGAACGCGTACGCCGCCCACGGTGAGGGTGCCGACGGCGCCGCAGGTGGTCGGGACGGTGGCGGAACCCAGGTCGATGGTCGCGACCGCCCGCCGCTGACCGCCACCGGCGAATGCGACCGAGCGGCGCAGCGTGGAACCGTCCTCACCGGCCCGCGCCGGAACCGTCGCCGCGACCGGGTCCGCGCCGAGCAGCAGCGCCCGGTCCGGGGTGACGGTGCCGGGCACGGTGATGATCGAGCCCCACGACCCTCCGTGGTCGGCCGAGGTCTCGGCCGA
>JASLFY010000144.1 GCA_030150425.1 Yimella sp.
CCGCGACGGTGGTGTTGGTGGTGGTCGGCCTCGGCGTCGGCCTGGCCATCGCGCCGGTCAACGACGCGGCGCTGCACGACGCCCGCGAGTCCGACCACGGCGTGACCTCGGCGCTGATCGTGGTCGCCCGGATGATCGGAATGGTCGTCGGCCTCGCGCTGCTCACCGCGATCGGGCTGCACCAGTACTACGCGGAGATCGCCGACCTGGCCAAGCCCACCGAGGCCGCCTACCGGGCGGCGGGGGTGCACCAGGTCAACACGGTGTTCCTCGGTGCCGCGATCGCCGCGACGGTCGCGACCGGGGCCGCGCTGCTGCTGGGCCGCAGGCCCGCGCAGCAGACCGCAGTCAGCGACTCGTGAACTCGTAGTCGACGAATTCCGGCTCGCGGACCCGTCGTTCGTACTCGCCCACCGAACCCGGCCACAGCGTGCGGTTGCGGCCCTCCGCGTCGAGGTACCAGCTGCGGCAGCCGCCCGACTGCCAGACCGACCGGTTGCTGCGGTCGTCGATCTCGCGCATGTGGGCCGGCACGACCTCCGGGCGTACGGCCACCACGGCGGCGCCGCGGCGGTCGCGCTCGGCGAGCAGCCGGGTGATCATCTCGACCTGCGCCTCCATCATCAGCAGCACCGAGGTGTGGCCGAGCTCGGAGTTGGGGCCCAGCAGCAGGAACATGTTCGGGAATCCGGGCACGGTCACGCCGTAGTACGAGTCGATCCCGGCGTCCCACGCCGCGCTCAGCGACTTGTGGTTCTCGCCGAAGACGTTGACCGCCTTCCACGACGCCGCCGGGTCGAACCCGGTGGCCAGCACCAGCAGGTCGAGTGCGTGGTGGCGCCCGTCGGCGGTGACGACGCCGGTGGCGTCGGCGCCGGTGATCCCGCGGGTCACCAGGCGTACGTTCTTGCGGACCAGGGCTTGGTAGTAGTTGTCGGACAACGGGATCCGCTTGCAGCCCATCGTGTAGTCCGGGGTGAGCGCGGCCCGCAGCTCGGGGTCCTTGACCACGGAGTGGAGGTACTGCCGCGAGCGCAGTGACACCGCAGACAGCAGCGCGGGGTGCTTGGTGAACGCGATCGCGCGGGTCTCGTTGGCCGCGCGGATCTTGTTCCGCTTGGCCTTCATCAGCGCGGGGCGGCGCTCGAAGCGCTCCGAGGTCGACTCGGGGATCTCGTCGTCGTTCTTGGGGAGGATCCAGCTCGGGGTGCGCTGGAAGACGGTCAGCGCGGCGGCGTCCTCGGCGAGGGCCGGGATCACTTGGACCGCGCTCGCGCCGGTGCCGACGACACCGACCCGCTTGCCGTGGGCGGTGGTGCCCGGCACCCACTGCGCGGTGTGCATCATCTCGCCGCGGAACGACTCGAGGCCGGGGATCTGCGGCGCGACCGGGGTCTGCAACGACCCGACGGCGACGACCAGGTCGCGCGCGGTGACGGTCTCCAGCAGCCCGGTCGGGGTGACGAACGCGATCTCCCAGTGGCCGGTCTTCTCCTCGAACCAGGCCTGCTGCACCCGTGCGCCGAAGCGCACGTGGCGGCGTACGTCGTACTGCTCGACGACGTAGAGCAGGTAGTCCTGGATCTCGTCGCCGGGGGCGTAGTCGCGCGACCAGTCCGGGTTGAGCTCGAAGCTGTAGCAGTAGAGGTGGCTCTCGACGTCGCAGGCGACGCCGGGGTAGCGGTTGTCGCGCCAGGTGCCACCGATCTCGTCGGCTTGCTCGAGGACCAGCACGTCGCGGCCCGCGGCCTTGGCGGCGATCGTCATCGCGATGCCGGAGAAACCGGCGCCGATGACGACGAGGTCGTGGTCGAGGTGCATCAGGATCCCGACGACCAGGCGATCGCGACGAATCCGACGATGCCGATCACCACCAGGGCGCCGAGCACGATCCCGACGATCGACATGACCTTGGCGGAGCCGTCGTTCTCCTTGTTCGCGCGCTGCAGGCCGATGATCCCGCAGATGATCGCCGGGATCGAAGTGACGAAGCAGAACAGCCCGAGGATGCCGCAGACCAGCGCGGCGATCGAGAGGCCCTGCGCCGTGCGCGTCGGAGCGTAGATGCCGCCCGGGTAGGGGCCGTACTGCGCCGGCGGCATCGCGTTACCGGTGGCGTACGGCGCCTGTCCGTACGCACGGTCCTGCCACGGGTTGCGCCCCTCCTGGCCGAGCGGCGGGGTGCCGTACGGGTTGCCCGCGTTGCCCCAGGGTTGGGTGCTGTCGACCGGCGGCATGGCGCGGGTCTCCTGCTCGTGATTCGGCTGGTTCGGCGGCGGGGCGTACGGATCGTCCGGCGAGGTCATGCCGCTGAGGTTAACGCGATCAGTCCAGCGTCACGATGACCGGCGCGTGGTCGGAGGCGCCCTTCCCCTTGCGCTCCTCGCGGTCGATCATCGCGTCGGTGACGCGCGCGGCGAGGGCCGAGGACGCGAGTGCGAAGTCGATCCGCATGCCCTGCTTCTTCGGGAAGCGCAGCTGGGTGTAGTCCCAGTAGGTGTAGGTACGCGGCTCGGAGGTGTGGGGGCGGACGACGTCGGTGAAGCCGGCGTCGAGGACGTCCTGGAACGCCTTGCGCTCGGGGGCGGTGACGTGGGTCTTGCCGGCGAAGAAGTCGATGTCCCAGACGTCGTCGTCCTGCGGCGCGATGTTCCAGTCGCCGGCCAGCAGGATCTGCGCCTGCGGGTCGGCGGCCAGCCACGCGGCGGCGTCGTCGCGCAGCTTGCCCAGCCAGTCGAGCTTGTAGTGGTAGTGGGGGTGGTCGATCTCCCGGCCGTTGGGGATGTAGAGCGACCACACGCGTACGCCGTCGCAGGTGGCGCCGATCGCGCGCGCCTCCGGCGCGACCGGGTCACCGAAACCGGGCATCGACGGGAAGCCGATCTCGACGTCGTCGATCCCGACGCGGGAGATCACGGCGACGCCGTTCCACTGATTGAGGCCGTGGTGGGCGACCTCGTAGCCCTTGCCGGTCAGCTCCAGCATCGGGAACTGGTCGTCGCGGCACTTGGTCTCCTGCAGCAGCAGGACGTCGAGGTCATGACGTTCCAGCACCCCCAGCACCCGATCGATCCTGCTGCGGACGGAGTTGACGTTCCAGGTCGCGATTCGCACGTCCGCCAGCGTAGACGCGAGCACCGACAACGCCGCCGCCTCCTATCCTGGGGGCCATGACCTCCGCAGAGACCACCGCCGGCATCGCCGAAGACCGCGCCCGCCTGCTCGACCTGATCAAGGAGAACGCGATCGTCCACGGCAAGGTCACCTTGTCCTCGGGCAAGGAGGCCGCCTACTACGTCGACCTGCGCCGCATCTCGCTGTCCGGCGAGGCGGCCCCGCTGGTCGGACGGGTCATGCGCGACCTCACCAAGGACCTGTCGTACGACGCGGTCGGCGGCCTGACCCTGGGTGCCGACCCGGTCGCCACCTCGATGCTGCACGCCGCAGCCGCGGCGGGGGAGCGGCTGGACGCGTTCGTCGTCCGCAAGCAGGGCAAGGCCCACGGCTTGCAGCAGCGGATCGAGGGCCCGTCCATCGCCGGTCGCCGTGTCGTGGTCGTCGAGGACACCACCACGACCGGTGCCTCGCCGCTGGAGGCGGTCAAGGCGGCGCGGGAGATCGGCGCCGAGGTGGTGGCCGTCGCGACCATCGCCGACCGTGCGACCGGCGCCCAGCAGATCATCGAGCAGGAAGCGGGAGTGCCCTACCTGTCCGCGTTCTCGATGGCCGACCTCGGCCTGGCCTGAGTCCACTTGTCCGCCACATCGGTGGCGTCGCGCGGCCGAGGTGACGGACAACGGCGCAGCCTTCCACGGGTGTGACGCACCTCTCGTCGCGCGCACACAGGGCCCTCGGGGGAGTGTCGCCGCAGGTCAGCGCCGTACGAGCGGCAGTTCTCACCGACCGTCGAACGGGCGGTGAGCCACTGGTGACGTCCGCGTTACCGCAGCGGGCCGTCGGTTGAAACACCCGATGCCTAGCTTTCCGGCCACCAGCCCACCGTCCGGGTGGGCCGAGTCGCCGGAGGCGCCATGGCCATCACCGATGCACCACCTCTCGAGGAGCTGTCCCCGCCGATCATCCGGCGCCGCCCCGGTCGGTGGATCGACGACTGGGACCCGGAGGACCCGGCCCAGTGGGCCGCCGGCGGCCGGAGGACTGCGCACCGCAACCTGTGGCTCTCGGTCACCGCGGAGTTCCTCGGGTTCGGAGTGTTCGCGATCTGGGGCATCGTCGTCCCGCAACTGGGCGCGTACGGCTACAGCCTGTCGGACAGCCAGCAGCTGTGGCTGTTGTCGGTGCCGACGCTGGTCGGCGCGACGCTGCGGCTGCCGTACACCTTCGCGGTGCCCCGGTTCGGTGGCCGGAACTGGACGATCATCTCGGCGCTGCTGCTGTTGCTGCCGACCCTCGGCCTCGCGCTCGCGCTGAACGCGCACGCCGGTTTCGGCACGCTGCTGGCGGTCGCCGCCCTCGCCGGCTTCGGCGGCGGCAACTTCGCGTCGTCGATGACCAACATCTCGTTCTTCTTCCCGGCCGCCGAGAAGGGGAAGGCGCTGGGTCTCAACGCTGCGGGTGGGAACCTGGGCACTGCCGCGGTGCAGTTCGCGATCCCTTTCGTGGTGGTCCTCGGCTCGGCGACCGTCAGCGATCCGAACCTGCCGCTGGCCGGTTGGGTGTTCGTGCCGCTGTGCCTGCTCGCCGCACTGGCCGCCTGGCGCTTCATGGACAACCTCAGCACCGCCACCTCCGACAAGCGCTCCTTCCTGCGCGCCGCCCACCAGAAGCACACCTGGCTGCTCGCGGTGCTCTACATCGGCACCTTCGGCTCGTTCATCGGCTTCGCCGGTGTGTTCCCCAAGCTGCTGCACGACGCATTCCCGCAGCACGGTCTCAAGCTCGCGTTCCTGGGCGCGCTCGTCGGTTCCCTGTCGCGGCCGTTCGGCGGCTGGATCGCAGACCGGCTCGGCGGCTGGGTCGTCACCGTCACCGCCCTGGTGGCGATGGCGATCGGCGCGGCCGGCGCGGTGCGGGCACTCGACGGGAGGAACTTCGGGCTGTTCATGGCCAGCTTCCTGTGGCTGTTCGTGTTCACCGGCATCGGCAACGGGTCGATCTACCGGATGATCCCGGCGGTCTTCCACGCGACGACGCGGGACCGTTCCGCCGCGGGCCTGGCCGCCTCCCGCCGGCTGGCCGCCGGAGCGATCGGCATCGTCGGCGCGATCGGGGCGTACGGCGGGTTCTTGGTGCCGCAGGCGTTCTCGCTGTCGAAGTCGCACGCCGGCTCGATCGTCCCCGCCCTCTGGTCGATCCTGACGGTCTACCTGCTGATGGCCCTGCTGACCTGGGCCGTGTACGGCCGGCGCGGCGCTGCCCTGCGACAGCACGCGGTCTGAGCGAACGTCATGCCCGACACACAGGTCGACCCGCAGGTCGACACCCAGGTCGACACTCACTGTCCGTACTGCGCGCTGCAGTGCGCGATGACCCTCGAACGCAGCGACGACGGCACGGTGAAGGTGACCCCGCGCGACTTCCCGACCAACAAGGGAGGGCTGTGCCAGAAGGGGTGGACCAGCGCCGAACTGCTCACCACGCCCGACCGGATCACTGAACCGCTGGTGCGGGATGCCGACGGAGAACTGCGTCCGGCGACATGGGACGAGGCGTACGCGCGCATCGTGGCGGCCGTACGCGGCGCGCAGCGGGCCCACGGACCCGACGCGGTGGCGGTCTTCGGCGGCGGCGGGCTGACCAACGAGAAGGCCTACACGATCGGCAAGTTCGCCCGGGTGGCGCTCGGCACGTCGTTGATCGACTACAACGGCCGGTTCTGCATGTCGTCCGCGGCCGCCGCCGGCAACCGGGCGTTCGGGCTCGACCGCGGGCTGCCTTTCCCGCTGGCCGACATCGGTGGCGCCGACGTGGTGCTGCTGGTCGGCAGCAACCTGGCCGAGACGATGCCGCCGGCGGTACAGCACCTCGCCGCCGTCCGTGACCGGGGCGGTCTGGTCGTCGTCGACCCCCGGATCTCGGCGACCGCCGCGCTGGCCACCGGCGACAACGGTGTCCACCTGCGCACTCAGCCGGGCACCGACGTCGTCCTCCTGCTGGGGCTGCTGCACGCGGTGATCGGTGTCGACGGGATCGACGAGGCGTACGTCGCGCAGCGGGTCTCCGGGTGGGAGGCGGTCGCCCGGGAGGCGGCGCAGTGGTGGCCAGAGCGGGTCGAGACCGTCACCGGGGTGCCCGCCGACAAACTGCGCCGGGTGGCATCGCTGCTGGTCGCGGCGTCGCCGGAGCGCGGCGGGCGGGGCGCGTACGTCCTCACCGGGCGCGGCGCGGAACAGCACGCCCACGGCACGGCCACGGTGAGCGCGGCGATCGACCTGGCCCTCGGTCTCGGCCTGCCCGGACGGGTGGGCAGCGGGTACGGCTGCATCACCGGTCAGGGCAACGGCCAGGGCGGGCGCGAGCACGGACAGAAGTGCGACCAGTTGCCCGGATACCGCTCGATCACCGACCCGGTGGCGCGTTCTCATGTCGCCGACGTCTGGGGGGTCGACCCGTCCACCATTCCGGGGCCGGGACGGCCGGCGGTCGAGCTGCTGCGCTCGCTGGGAGAGGAGGGTGGCCCGCGGGTGCTGTTCGTCCACGGTGCGAACCCGGCGGTGTCGGCCCCCGAGGCCGGCCGGGTCCGGTCCGGGCTGAGCTCTCTGGACCTGCTGGTGGTCAGCGACTTCGTGCTGTCGGAGACCGCCGCGCTCGCAGACGTCGTGTTGCCGGTGCCGCAGTGGGCCGAGGAGCGCGGCACGATGACGTCGCTCGAAGGCAGGGTGCTTCGCCGTCGTCCTGTGATGGATGCACCGGCACAGGTGCGGGACGAGCTCCGGATCTGGTCCGATCTCGCAGCCCTCCTCGGTTGCGTCGTTCCGTTCAGCACAGATGCGGATGACGTGTTGCGCGAACTCGCGCGTGCGAGCGCCGGCGGGATCGCCGACTACGCGGGGGTCAGCCCGGAGCGTGCCGACTCCGGTGCCGAGATCTTCTGGCCGGCTCCTGCCGACGGCGACCACACTCCGCGTCTGTTCCTGGACCGCTTCGCCACGTCGGACGGCCGGGCCCGCGCGGTGGTCCCGCAGGTCGGCGGTGTCGCCGACGACCTGCGCGGGGACGCCCCGATGTACCTGCTCACCGGCCGGGTCCTGCGCCAGTACCAGTCCGGCGCCCAGACCCGACGGGTCGCCGCGCTCGGCAGGCGCGGGGACCATGCGTACGCCGAGATCCACCCGCTGACCGCCGGGCGGCTCGGCATCGAGGAGGGCACCGGCGTCGAGCTCACCTCGGCCCGCGGGCAGGTGGTCCTGCGGGCGGTGCTGACCGAGGCGGTCGACCGGGACAGCGTGTTCGTGCCCTTCCATCACGACGGCACCGCGGTGGTGAACGACCTCACCAATCCGGCGGTCGACCCGGTCAGTGGGATGCCCGAGTTCAAGGTCTGCGCGGTCAGCGTGCGTCCGGCCGGACCGGGGGCGTCATGAGAGAACGCGTCGTGGTGATCGGCCACGGGATGGTCGGTGCCCGCTTCCTGCAGGACCTGGACCGGGTCGCCGACGAGGTCGGCCGCTCCTTCGAGGTGACCGTGCTCGGCGACGAGGCGCACGAGCCGTACAACCGGCTGCTGCTGTCGGAGGTCATCGCCGATCGGGCGTCGCTCGGCGGCCTGACGCTGCCGCCGGCTCCGGCCGGCACCCGGGTGGTGCGGGATGTGGCCGCCGTGCGGATCGACCGTCACGAGAAGGTCGTGGTGGACGCCCTCGGCGACCGGCATCCGTACGACAGGGTCGTGTTCGCCACCGGCGCGCGCCCGCGTGAGCCGTTCGCGGCGGACGACCTCCGGGGCATTCGGGGGATCCGGGCGCTGCGCACTCTCGACGACTGCCGGGACCTGCTCGCCGCCGCCGTCCCCGGTCGCCGTGCGACGGTGGTCGGCGGCGGACTGCTCGGGCTCGAGCTCGCGTGCGGGCTGCGGACCCGCGGCGTCGAGGTGACCGTCCTGCATCGTTCGCCGGTGCTGATGGAGCGTCAGCTCGACGGGCCGTCCGCGGACGTGGTGCGAGCGTCGTTGCAGGACCGCGGCATCGAGGTGATGCTCGATGCAGAGGTCGAGGCGGTCGACGGTCGCGACGGTCACGTGTCGGCGCTGCGCCTGGCCGACGGCCGTACGGTCCCCACCGACCTGGTCGTGGCGAGCGCGGGTGTGGTGCCGAACACCGAGCTCGCCCGCGCAGCCGGTCTGCCGGTCGCGCGCGGGATCGTCGTCGGTGCCGACCTGTCCTCGCCCGCCGACCCCGCGGTCGCCGCGATCGGCGACTGCGCGGAGGAGGACGGCGCCTGGACCGGGCTGCTCGCCCCGGGATGGGACCAGGCCGCCCGGCTCGCGGCGCGACTGTGCGGCGTGCCCGCCGTGGTGACGCCGCAGCGCACCGACGTGGTCAAGCTCAAGGCGGTGGGTCTCAGTGTCGTCACCCTCGGTCGGGTCGATCCCGGACACCGGGTGGTCACTCTCAACGACGCCGCAGGCCGCCGAGCGCTCACCGTCGCGGTCGCCCAGGGCCGGGTCACCGGGGCGGTCTGCGTCGGGGACCCGGACGTCGCGGCATCGCTGACGACCGCGTACGAACGCGGCAGCGCGGTGCCGGACGATCCGGCATTCCTGATGATCAGTGCGCTGCCGAGCGCGAGGACCGAGGCGACCGGCCCTCAGGCGATGCCGGGGTCGGCGACGGTCTGTCGCTGCAACGGCGTCACCAAGAAGGCGATCGTCGACGCTCACGTCGGCGGGTCCCGCACCCTCGAGGCGGTCGCCCGGACCACCCGCGCCGGCACCGGCTGCGGTGGGTGCCGCGATGTGGTCTGCGGGCTGCTCGAGTGGATGGACGAGGTGGATCCGCCGGAGTCGCGGACGGCCCCGACCCGCGGAACTCACCGCCCGGTCGCCGCCGGATGAGCGAAATGTTGCATGCCCGAAACGTTCGGCGACGGCCGCCGAAACACCCCCTTCCTAGCGTCTGTCCCGGCGCGGAACCCACCTCAACCAGCCTCAGGAGCACCTCATGAGCGAGAACCACGTAGTCGTCGTCGGCGGTGGCATGGTCGCGCACCGGTTCGTCGACGCCCTGCGGTCGCGCGACGTCGAGCGCACCCACCGGGTCACCGTGCTGGCCGAGGAGCCGCGGCCGCCGTACGACCGCGTCGCGCTCACCTCGTACTTCACCGGTCGCGATCCCGAGGACCTGAGCCTCGGCGAGGGTCAGCTGTGGGACGACCCGTCGGTGCGGCTGCGCAAGGGCGTCTCGGTGCAGTCGGTCGACCGTGCCGCACGGACCGTGCGGCTGAGCACCGGCGAGACGCTCGGATACGACCACCTCGTGCTGGCCACCGGTTCGTACGCCGCGGTGCCACCCATCGCCGGCAGCGACCTGCGCGGCTGCTTCGTCTACCGGACGATCGACGACGTCGCCGACCTGCGGGCGTACGTGGAGAAGCTGCGCGCCGACCACCCGGACCGGCCGGTACGGGGCGCGGTGATCGGCGGCGGCCTGCTGGGCCTCGAGGCCGCCGGCGCCCTGCAGGCGTTGGGCGCCGAGTCGACCGTGGTCGAGTTCGCGCCCCGGCTGATGCCGTTGCAGGTCGACGAGGGCGGCGGCGCCCAGCTGAAGCGGATGATCGAAGCGCTCGGCGTGGACGTGCGCACCGGCACCGCCACCGAACGGGTGCTGGACCGCAAGAGCGGTCGGGTCCGGGGCATGCGGTTCCACGACGGTGAGACGATCGACGTCGAACTGGTCGTCTTCGCCACCGGCGTACGGGCTCGCGACGAGCTCGCCCGCGCCGCGGGCCTTCCCGTGGGTGAGCGGGGTGGCGTCGTGGTCGACGGCACCTGCCGGACGCAGGACGCCGCGATCAGTGCGATCGGCGAGGTCGCCTGCATCGAGGGCCGGGTATGGGGCCTGGTCGCCCCCGGCTACGCGATGGCGGAGGTCGCGGTCGACCGCCTGCTCGGTGGTGCCGCCACCTTTCCCGGCGCGGACGCCTCGACCAAGCTCAAGCTGCTCGGCGTCGACGTCGCCTCGTTCGGTGACGCGTTCGGCACCACCCCGGGCTGCCTGGAGGTGGCCTACACCGACGCGGTCAACGGGGTCTACAAGAAGCTGGTCGTCTCCGACGACGCGCGCACTTTGCTGGGCGGGATCCTCGTCGGTGACGCGAGTTCGTACGCGACCCTGCGGCCGCTCGTCGGCCGCCCGCTGGGCGCGGACCCGGCAGCGCTGATCGCCCCCGAGGGCGGGGCCGCCACGAGCGTCGAACTGCCCGACGAGGCCTCGGTCTGTTCCTGCAACAACGTCGCAGCCGGGCAGATCCGCGCGGCGGTCACCGAGGGCGGCTGTTGTTCGGTGGCCGAGGTGAAGGGCTGCACGAAGGCTGGGACGAGCTGCGGCTCCTGCCTGCCGCTGGTCAAGAAGCTCACCGAGACCGAGTTGGCCAAGAGCGGGGTGGCGGTCAGCCGGGCGCTGTGCGAGCACTTCCCGATGAGTCGCGCCGAGCTGTTCCAGGTGGTTCAGGTGACCGGCCTGCGAACCTTCTCCGAGATCGTCGCGCGGCACGGCTCGGGTCACGGCTGCGACATCTGCAAGCCGACCGTCGCCTCGATCCTCGCCAGCACCGGCGCGGGCCACGTTCTCGACGGTGAGCAGGGCGGCCTGCAGGACACCAACGACCACATGCTCGCCAATCTGCAGAAGGACGGCAGCTACTCGGTGGTGCCGCGTATCGCCGGCGGCGAGATCACGCCCGAGGGCCTGATCGCGATCGGCGCTGTGGCGCGCGACTTCGACCTCTACACCAAGATCACCGGTGGGCAGCGGATCGACATGTTCGGTGCGCGGGTCGACCAGTTGCCGGCGATCTGGCGGCGGCTGATCGACGCCGGGTTCGAATCCGGCCACGCGTACGGCAAGTCGCTGCGCACGGTGAAGTCCTGCGTCGGACGCACCTGGTGCCGCTTCGGCGTGCAGGACTCCGTACGGATGGCGATCGACCTCGAGTTGCGCTACCGCGGGCTGCGCTCGCCGCACAAGATCAAGCTGGGCGTCTCCGGCTGCGCCCGCGAGTGCGCCGAGGCCCGCGGCAAGGACGTCGGGGTGATCGCCACCGACGCCGGCTGGAACCTGTACGTCGGCGGCAACGGCGGGTTCACCCCACGCCACGCGCAGCTGTTCGCCGAGGACCTCGACGACGAGGGGCTGGTGCGGGCGATCGACCGATTCCTCATGTACTACGTCCGCACCGCCGACCGGTTGCAGCGCACCGCCCCGTGGCTGGAGGAGATCGAGGGTGGCATCGACCACGTACGCGCCGTCGTGCTCGACGACTCGCTCGGCATCGCCGCCGACCTGGACGCGGCGATGGCTCAGCACGTCGAGTCCTACTCCGACGAGTGGAGCGACGTGCTGGAGGACCCGGCCAAGCTCGCCCGGTTCGCCGCGTTCGTCAACGACGACCAACCGGACGAGTTGCCGTACGTGCTCGAGCGCGGCCAGCGACGCCCGGCCGACAAGTCCGAACGGGACGACCCGGCCGTGTTGATCGCCGGCCCGAAGCTGGAGGTCCGCGCATGACCTGGGTGACTGTGGCCGCACTCGTGGACCTGCCCGTGGAGCGGGCGGTCGCGGCGCGCGTGCACGGGGCGCAGATCGCCGTCGTACGGACCGCCGACGGTGCGGTCCACGCAGTCGGGAATCTGGACCCGTACAGCGGCGCGCAAGTGATGTCGCGCGGCATCGTGGGATCGATCCGGGTCGACGGCGCGGAACGCCGTACGATTGCCTCTCCGATGTACAAGCAGGCATTCGACCTCGAGACCGGTCGTTGCACCACCGATCCGCGGGTGAACCTCGGTGTCTGGCAGGTGCAGGTCCGGTCCGGGGTGGTCGAGATCGGTGCCCCGGTGGTCGAGCCGGTGGCGCCCCAGGAGGACCCGGTATGAGCACGGCCTTCGATCTCGACCTGTCCGCCCGCCGCGTCCTGGTCGTGGGAGGCGGACCCGCCGCCGCGTTGCGGGTCGCCGACCTGCGGGCGGCCGGCGCCCAGGTCGTGGTTCACGCCGAGACGCTGTGCGAGGACCTGCGGGATGCGTACGCCGACGGCTCGATCCGCTGGTCGGCCGTCGAGCCCGACGCCGGTGCGGTGGCGGAAGCATGGCTGATCAGCCTGCAGGACGGCATCGACGACGACGTACGTCACCGGGTGAGCGAGCTGGCGCGGACGCACCGCGTGTGGTGCGAGGGCACCGATGCCCGGGCGTACGACGGGGTCGACCTCGACGCGTTCGTCGCCGAGAACGATCTGGCGCTGCGCCCGGCCCCGCACGACGGGCGTGTGGTGCTGGTCGGCGGCGGGCCCGGTGCCGACGACCTGATCACCGTCCGCGGCCGCCGCGAGCTGGCCAAGGCCGACGTCGTCGTCGCCGACCGGCTCGCGCCGCTGGGACTGGTGCGCCGACTGGCCATCCGCGCCGAGATCATCGACGTCGGCAAGACGCCGTACCACCACCCCGTGCCGCAGCACGAGATCAACGCGATCCTGGTCGAGCGTGCGCGCCGCGGTCAGTACGTCGTACGGCTCAAGGGCGGCGACCCGTTCCTGCTGGGTCGCGGTGGCGAGGAGTGGATCGCCTGCCGAGAGGCGGGAGTCGAGGTCGAGGTCGTTCCCGGCGTCAGCTCGGCGTTCGCTGCACCGCTGGCCGGGCTGGTTCCGGTCACCCACCGCGGCGTCGCGAGCGGGGTGCTGACCATCTCCGGCCACGACGAGGTCTCGCC